>JBJSXI010000058.1:0-5099 GCA_046086305.1 Ilumatobacteraceae bacterium | reverse complement strand
CGCTGACGTTGGTCGAACCGCTGCGCGACCTGTTCAAGGACGAGGTGCGCCGTCTCGGGATCGAACTCGGCCTGCCCGACGAGATCGTGATGCGCCAGCCGTTCCCCGGGCCAGGGCTCGGTGTGCGGATCCTCGGCGAGGTGACACCCGAGCGGGTAGCCACGCTGCAGCGCGCCGACGCGATCGTGCGTGAGGAGATCCGTCGGGCCGGCCTCGAGCGCGACCTGTGGCAGGGCTTCGCCGTCCTCGCCGCCGACGTCCGGTCGGTCGGGGTGATGGGCGACGAGCGCACCTACGCCCATCCGGTGATCATCCGCGCCGTCACGAGCGACGACGCGATGACCGCCGACTGGGCCCGGCTGCCCTACGACCTGCTCGAGACGATGTCGAACCGGATCATCAACGAGGTGCCGGGGGTGAACCGGGTGGTGTACGACGTGACGTCCAAGCCGCCGGGCACGATCGAGTGGGAATAGTGCCGTGCAGCAACGGGCGCGGCCGCGAACGGGGTCCCGCGCGGTTCGCAACGTGTTCGTAATACGAGTAGGCTGACCGCACTATGCCGCGCCGAGTCCGGATGCCCCGAACCCCCGGTGCGCACCTGACCGCCGGGCGCGCCCGGCGCGTCGGACTCGTGCTCTGCGTCGGTCTGCTCGGCGGGGTCGTCACCGGCACGGCTCGTGCCGACTCGGTCACCGATGCCCAGGCGAAGGTCGATGCCGTCGTCTCCGAGCTCGACTCGTTGCGCGATCAGCTCGGCCAACTCGAGGAGGACTACAGCGCGGCCCTCGACCGCAAGGAGCAGCTCGACGTCGAGATCGTCGCATCGCAGGCGAAGGTCGACCGAATGTCCGAAGAGCTCGGTGGCGCCGAGGCTCTGCTGCAGCAGATCGCACTGTCACGCTTCGTCAGCGGCGGCGCCGTCGAGTTGAGCCCGGTGTTCTCGAACGCTGCGACCTACAGCGCTGCCGAGCAGCGTGAGGCGCTCAGCATGCTCGCGCTCGATCTCGGTGAGAGCGACGTCGACGACATCGAGTCGCTGCTGTCGGATCTCCAGGATGCTCGCGACGAGTTGGGTACGAAGCAGGAGGAGGCGGCAGGCATCGTCGCCACGCTCGAACAGAAGCGAGTCGACTTCGCCGCACTCGAGCAGGTCTTCCTCGACAAGTACGCCGCAGCGAAGACCGAACTCGGCGAGGCGAAGCTGCGTGCCGAGGAGGAGCGCCGCGCTGCTGAGGCGGCGGCGCAGCGACGGACGTCCGGTGGGTCATCGGGTGGCTCGTCAGGCGGCTCCTCTGGCGGATCATCGGGAGGAGGCGGGAACATCTCGATCCCGCCGGTGTCGGGCAAGGCATCGATCGCTGTGAATGCAGCGCTCAGCCAACTCGGCGTGCCGTACCGGTTCGCTGCCGCCGAACCAGGTGTTGCGTTCGACTGCTCTGGTCTCACGAAGTGGGCATGGGGGCAGGCGGGGGTGTATCTGCCCCATCAGAGCGCCGCCCAGTACGACGCGGTGCCACACGTGCCGATCAGCGAGGCCAAGCCCGGTGACCTGCTCTTCTACTACTCGCCGATCGGACACGTCGGCATCTATCTCGGCAACGGACAACTCGTCCACGCTCCTCAGACCGGCGACGTGGTGAAGATCTCCTCCGTCAGCTGGTACAAGGTCGTCGGCGTCGGACGACCGGGCTGATCGCACCGGGCGTCACCGGCGGACCGACGATGAGCAACATCGACGACTGGGCCCGGACGACGTTCACCGCCGCAGGTATCACCCACGAGGTGTATCGGCGCGGCGAGGGGCCCGGCGTTGTCGTGGTGCACGAGATCCCCGGGATCACGCCCGCCGTGCTCGCCTTCGCCGACGAGGTGGTGGCGGCCGGATTCACCGTGGTGATGCCATCGCTCGTCGGCACGCCGGGCCGTGACGTCAGCGGCCCGTACCTCGCGACCTCGATGGTGCGTGTGTGCGTCTCTGCCGAGTTCACGTCGTGGGCGACCGGGGCGACGTCGCCGATCGTGGGGTGGCTGCGCGCCCTGGCCCGATGGCTCCACGGCGAAGTGGGAGGTGTCGGCGTCGGTGCGGTGGGGATGTGCTTCAGCGGCGGCTTCGCGCTCGGGATGATGGTCGACGATCTGATGGTCGCCCCGGTACTCAGCCAGCCGTCGTTGCCGTTCGCCGTTGGTGCTCGCCGATCGAGTGACCTCGGACTGTCCCCCGACGATTCGATCGTCGTGCGTCGACGGGCCAGCGAAGGGTGTGCGGTCCTCGGGCTGCGGTTCACCGGCGACCGCCTCGTCGGCGAACGATTCGCCGCGCTGCGCGACCTGCTCGGGGATTCGTTCGTCGCCGTCGAGTTCCCGAGTCCGCGACGGTCGGCACACTCGGTGCTCACCGAGGACCGCGTCGCAGTCGGCGTCGATCGTGTGATCGAGTTCCTCCGCGCCCGACTCGTCGATCGCTGACCCATCGCACGAACGGGGTCGCGAGGTGCGGTGGTACGGTGCGCGTATGCGTCCGCGGCCACGTCCGGATCAGCCCGGACCCGGACAGGAGTCGGTGTGGGACTATCCACGGCCGCCCCGGGTCGAGTCCGTCGCAGCTCGACTGCGGGTCGTGTTCGGTGGGCAGACGATCGCCGACACGGTGCGTGGCTACCGCGTGCTCGAGACGAGTCATCCGCCGAACTACTACCTCCCGATCGACGACATCGTCCCCGGCGCACTCGTCGCTGCCGAGGGCTCGAGCATGTGCGAGTGGAAGGGGATGGCGACGTACTTCGACGTCGTTGCCGGTGGGCGAGTCACCCCTCGAGCGGCGTGGACCTACCCCCAGCCGGTCGAGGCGTATCGGATGCTCGCGGGAACGGTCGCGTTCTACCCGGCGCCGATGGACTCCTGCTGGGTCGATGACGAACAGGTGGCACCGCAGCCGGGCAGGTTCTACGGCGGCTGGATCACCCGATCGGTCGTCGGCCCGTTCAAGGGTGAACCCGACACGATGGGCTGGTAGTCCGAGGGTCAGGTTCCCGGTGCCCCGGTGGTGGGCTCGGTAGTAGGTGCGCTGCGGGGGCGGGCGACATCGCGCACCGCCTCCCACACGGCCGGCGTGTCGAAGCCGAGCGCCCAGAAGACCACACCGCCGATGCGTTCCTCGCGTGCGATGTCGATCCGTGCCCGCACCCCGCGCGCTCCCACGAAGTGCACGACTCGACTCTGCACGCACGACCTGTTCGCGTCGCCAGACGGTCGCAGATACGTGAACGCCTCGTCACCCGTCGGTTCGTCGTAGATGGCCGTCGCCCCGTATCGGACGAGGAGGCCGTCGATCTCGTCGAGTGTCGGATCGACGCGACCGGGAGTGTCCTCCGGGCACGTGCCCGAGGTAGCCGTCACCCAGTTGCGACCATAGAGCGGAACACCGAGCACGATCTTCGAGTCGTCATCGACCGCCTTCTTCGCAGCACGCACAGATCGGCGCACCCAGTCGAGCGGCGAGAGCGGACCCGGCTCGGCGACCGAGAAGTCGTACGCCATGATGCGGATCGAATCGACGACCTCGGCCATCGCGGCGTAGTCGTAGACCCAGTACCCGCTCTCGTCGGTCCGGCCGCTGTCATAGATCGGCGGCACGGCCACCGTGAGACGAAGTCCCGTCCGTCGCAGTGCAGCGGAGAGTTCGGTGAGAAAGGCGATCCAGTTGGGACTCGTCGCTGCCCAGGTGTCGCGGTCGTCGGCGAAGGCGAACTGCTCGTAGTCGATGTCGAGTCCATCGAAGCCGTTGTTGACCGCGAGGTCGACGAGCGTCTCGACATGGGTGCGTCGTGTGGTCGGATCGGCGAGGACTGCGGCCATGCCACCCTCCGGCATGGCATCGACCACCGACGGCACGATGGCGGCACCGCTCCGACGGGCTGCGGTGAGGAACGATCCGATCCGCTCGGTGTCGACATTCGGGCTGAACCCGACATCGGCGACACCACGCGCCTCGAACCAGAACGGTGAGAGCTCGTGGAACAGGTCGGCCTCCACCGCCACGGTGGCGCGTGCCGAGTCGAGCACCCAGTACGGCGCCCACCCGCTCATGGCGATGTCATCGAGAGGTTCGGGACCTGGCGCGCGCACGACCAGCGCGGCCGCGGTCCCGGCTGCGACGATGCCGACGAGGGCGACGAGTGAACGGGTCCGCGACGACGCCACGATGCCGCCGGCTCGCCAGCGGCGGCCGCCGGTGACGACATCGCCGTCGGGATCATCGGCGACGACGGCGTGCGGCGCGCTGGTCAAGGTGTCGTCGGCAGCGTCTGCCACGGCCTGAGTCGCGCCCGTAGACCTCCTGCCGTCACCGAGACCGAGCAGCCGGGGATCGATGTCGTCGAGGGACTCGACGACCGTGTATCCCGCTCCCGGTGCGACATCGACGGCGTTCGGCACGGCGAACGTCGTGCAACCCGCAGCGACCGCGCTGCGCACGCCGGCAGGTGAGTCCTCGATCGCCACGCACGAGGTCGGATCGACGCCGAGCGCGGCAGCAGCAGTGAGATACGGCTCGGGGTGCGGCTTGCCGCGCATGACGGCATCGCCGGTGACCACGGTGGCGAACGTCCGTGGCGGCAACGACGCAACCACGGCATGGGCGAAGCGGTCCCAACTCATGGTCACGAGCGCGCACGGAACGCCCTCGGCCGACAGTCGGGCGAGGAGTTCGCGGGCTCCTGGTCTCCACGGCACACTGCGTCGCACGCGCTCGATCACGCCGTCGAGCAGCCGATTGACGATGTCGTCGATCGGCAGGTCGACGCCTCCGCTGTCGCGCAGCACCCGCGCAGAGTCACGAAGGTCGAGACCGACGATGGACAGCGCGAGTTCGTCGTTCCACTCTCCGCCGAACTCGGCCACCAGTTCGTACTCGCACTCGATCCAGTACGGCTCGGTATCGACGATCGTGCCGTCCATGTCCCACAGCACCGCTGCGGGACGGTCGACCGGGCGTGCGCGGGTGAGACGCCACCACCTCGGAGTCCTCACAGCGCCCTCGCAACTCGGCGGCCCTCGAGCACTGCCTCGAGCAGGGTGCGCGGTGCGACACAGTCGCC
>JBJSXI010000057.1:0-14090 GCA_046086305.1 Ilumatobacteraceae bacterium | reverse complement strand
CCGAGCGGGTGCTCGCCAACCCGCTGTACCACAACATCACGTCCCGGTTCGTCAACAGCCACGACTACCTGGCGATGGAGCAACTGCACCACCTCGATGCCGCAGGTGAGTTCGACCTCGTCGTGGTCGACACGCCTCCGTCGCGCAATGCGCTCGACCTCATCGATGCCCCGCAGCGGATGCGCGAGTTCTTCGCCAGCTCGTTGCTGCGCTGGTTGACGGTGCCCGCCTCGTCGCGGGTCGTTGCCCTCGCCACGAAGCCGTTCACCCAGATCGCCGACCGGATCCTCGGGCGCCGGTTCCTCCAGGACGTGACCGACTTCTTCGTCCTGCTGCGGACGATGGAGGACGGGTTCGTCCGCCGCGCGGCCGAGGTCGAGGCGCTCATCGCAGCCGACACGTCGACGTTCGTGATCGTCAGCACCTGCGAGCCGGCCCCGGTCCGTGAGGCTGGGTTCCTCGCGACCGAACTGCGCGCCCGCAACCTGCCGCTCGGTGGTCTGGTGCTCAACAGGGTGATGCCCGACGACATCGGCTCCGAGATCGCCGCAGCGGCAGCGACCACCCTCCTCGCAGGCGCCGACGACGAATCCGTCGTCACATCCCTCGCCGACGGCCTCGACCAGCCCGCCGACGGCGTTCGGCACGTCCTCGCGACGGTCGGTCGACGCTTCGGCGAGGTACGCGAGCAGGCAGCGACCGAACGGGTTCGGCGCAGCGAGCTGGCGGCCGCGGTGGCGGGGGCGGTCGTCGCCACGGCACCTGCGGTCGGTGGCGATGTGCACGACCTCGTCGGCCTCGAGCGACTGGCGGCGCACCTCGGTGGGCACGTCGCCAGCGACGGTTCGCCGTGACCGGCGCGCCGGCGTGGCACACTCGGCGTCGGTATGGCGACGATCGGTGAACTGACCCGGCAGCACACCCGACTCGGTCGTCCCGAGGTCGAGCACCTGCAGCGTCTGGTCGGCGAGTGGGGGATGCTCGCCGATCTGTCCTTCGCCGATCTGCTCTTGTCGGTGCCGGCGGTCGACGTCTCGTGGCTCGTCGTTGCGCAGGTCCGCCCGGCGACCGGGCCGACCATTTATCCGGCCGACTATGTGGGCACACATGTCGAGTCCGAACGTGACGTTCTCGAGCGGGCGTACGCCACCGGCGAGATCACCGAGGCGCAGATCGATGTCGAGGGGGTCGAGGACCGGGTACAGGTCGTTGCGGTCCCCGTCCGCTCACCGAGCGGGATCGTGGCCGTGCTCACACGTGAGTGGAGTACACGGTCGAGTCGCCAGCCCGGCCGGCTCGAGCGCACGTACGTCGGACTGTTCGATCGGTTCGCCGAGATGATCCGCACCGGGCACTTCCCGTTCCCGGGCGCGGTGACCGACTCGAGCGCGGCGCCGCGCGTGGGGGATGGCGCAGTGGTGCTCGACGAGGACGCGCGCGTCGAGTTCGCGTCGCCCAACGCCGTGTCCGCGCTCCATCGGGTCGGGATCAGAGCGAACGCAGTGGGGATGCGGCTCGCCGAACTCGGTTTCGACGACGCGCCGGTCCGTCAGGCGTTCGAGACACGGCTCCCGGTGATCGACGAGTTCGCCCAGACACCCGAGGTGACGTTCCTCGCCCGCTGCATCCCGGTCATCGCCGACGGCGCGTCCGAGCCGGTGGTGATCGGTGGCCTGCTGCTGCTGCGCGACGTGTCCGAGCTACGCGAACGCGACAAGCAACTGCTGTCGAAGGACGCAACGATCCGCGAGATCCACCATCGGGTCAAGAACAACCTGCAGACGATCTCGTCGCTGCTGCGACTTCATGGGCGCCGCCTCTCGTCGCCCGAGGCGAAGGCCGCCGTGGCCGAGAGTGTCCGACGGATCCGCACGATCGCCCTCGTCCACGAGACGCTGTCGCGCGAGGCGGGAGACGATGTGGCGTTCATCGACATCGTGCGACCACTGCTGCGTCTGGCCGAGGAGGGACTCCAGTCGGTGGACCGCCCGGTGCGCTTCACGGTGCAGGGTGACGGTGGTCGCCTCCCGAGCACCGTGGCCACACCGCTGTCGGTGGTCCTCACCGAACTGCTCCAGAACGCAGTCGACCACGGGTTCCCCGAGGGGAGCGAGGGTGGTGACGTGGTCGTCGTACTCGGTCACGACGACCACGAGTTGCACATCCGAGTGCTCAACGACGGTCGACCACTCGTGTCGGACTTCGATCTGAACGCTGCGACCGGCCTCGGCCTGTCGATCGTCCGAACGCTCGTGACGACCGAACTCAACGGTTCGATCTCGATGCGGCCCGGTGAGCCCGCAGATTTCGCGGCGGCCGGACTCGGTGACCGTCCACGGGGGACCGGAACGGCGATCGATCTGACGGTGCCGGTCTGAGCCGTCGGTCAGACCGCGACGTGTGTGCGCCGGGCGGTGAGTCGGCGCGTCGCTCGACGCTCCTCCTCGCTGAGCCCACCCCAGATGCCGGCGTCCTGATTGGTGTCGATCGCGTACTGCAGACAGTCGGCCTGCACCGGACACTCGCCGCACACCTGCTTGGCCCGATCGATCTGCACGAGCGCCGCACCGGTGGTTCCCACGGGGAAGAACAGCTCCGGGTCGGTGTCACGGCAGATCGCCTGCCGACGCCAGGTGTAATCGGCTGCCCCCAGGGCGAGACTCGACGCAGGGATCGACACGTTGTGCGCCACCTCGATGAGAATTCCGGCTGTGCGACCGGCTGGTCGCACAGCCGTCACCGTATGGACACGCTGCGTTCGACGCAAGAGATGGCTTCCGCGGTAGCTATAGGTTTTCGAGATAGGGGGTATCTCCAGTGAATGTGCGCCGATCCAACCCTGCGACGACCGCCGTGATCGCCCACCGGGGAGCGAGCCGGGCCGAGCCGGAGAACACCCTGGCGGCCTTCGAGCGGGCCGGTCGGATGGGTGCCGATGCCGTCGAGCTCGACTTGCGCCGCACTGCCGACGGGGTCCTCGTGGTGCACCACAACCCCCATCTGGCGGATGGGCGCCTCATCGCGGCGCTCCGTCGGGCAGACATCCCGGCGGTCGTTCCCGATCTCGGCGACGCGCTGGATGCGTGTCAGGGCATGTGGGTGAACGTGGAGATCAAGAACGACCCCGACGAGCCCGATTTCGACCCCGACGACCTGATCGCGGAGGAGACGGTCGCCCTCCTGCTCGCCCGCGACGAGGACGAGCGGTGGTTGATCAGTTCGTTCCGCCGCGAGACGGTCGATCGGTGTCGAGCCATCGCGCCCGATGTGCGGACCGCATGGCTGTGCGTCGAGGTTCCCGACGAAGCGATCGACGACCTCGCCCGCGCCGGACACGCGGCGATCCACCCGTGGGTCGGCGTCGTCACTGCCGATCTCGTCGAGCAGTGTCGTCGTCGGGGTGTCGGCGTGAACACCTGGACGTGTGACGATCCCGAGGTGATGGCGCAGTTGATCGCATGGGGGATCGACGGCATCTGTACCAATGTGCCCGATGTGGCGCTCAGGGTGCGGGCGGGCGAAGCAGTCTGAGTGCATCGGGAACGTGGCGGAACTCGAGGCGTGCGGTCTCGCCGAGGTAGTCGCCATCGACCTGGTACGGAACGGGGCGTGATGCGGTCACCTCGATCTCGGTGAGGTCGGTGCGCACATCGATGTCGTCACGGCCTGCGACACCGCCATGGCGGAGGGCATCGTCGACGGTGCGCAGGATCGTGCGCACGTCGAGCGAACGAAGAGTGATGGCGACGAGACCGCGATCGAGGCCGGCATCGCGGCTCAGGTCGAGCGGCCGGTTCCCGAGATAGGTGTACGGGTTGGTGTTCATCACCACGGTGAAGCGACCGACGACGGGCGAAGCGTCGGGTGTGGTGACGGTGAACGTCTCACCTCCACCGGCGACCCACGTGCGCGCCGCAGCCCAGATGAACAGCGGATGTCCGAACCACCGCTTCAGGCCGGCGCGTCGTTCGACCTCGCGCACGACGGCGGCATCGAATCCCACACCGGTGTGGAAACAGAAGTACCGACCGTTCACCCGTCCGAGTCCGATCGGCTCGATCGACCCGGCGGCCAATCCCTCGACGAGTCGGTAGACGGCCGCGACGGGGTCGTTGGGCAGTCCGATCGTGCGGGCGAACACGTTCGTGCTGCCGCCGGGCAGGACGCCGAGCGCCGTGGTCGACCCCGCGACGCCGGTGGCGACCTCGTTCAGCGTGCCGTCACCACCGAAGGCGACGACCACGTCCACCCCGCGGCGGGCAGCGTCCTGGGCGTAGCGGGTCGCGTGACCCCGGCGGTTGGTCTCGACGACCTCGACATCGTTGCCCTTGGCCAGGGCGCGGTGGACCACGACGGTGTTCCGGGCCGTCACCGAGGACGCGAAGGCGTTCACCACGAGCAGGATCCGCAAGGCCATCGACCGTAGCGGCCGGTTGGGCGCGGACAACACCGGCAGGTAACAATGGCCGGATGAACGTGATCGTGTGCGTGAAGCAGATCCCCGACCCGGCCACCCCCGGTGCCCTCGACGCCGACCACACCCTGCGGCGCGACGGCAAGCCGATCCTCGACGAGTCCGACGGGTACGGCGTCGAGATGGCGCTCCAACTCGTCGATGCGGCGGGCGGTGGAGAGGTGAGCATCGTCTCGATGGCCCCGAACGGCGAGACGTCGGGGATGCGCACCGCACTGGCGATGGGTGCAGCGAAGGGCACGTTGGTGTCCGATCCGGCACTGAAGGGCAGTGATGCCCTCACCACGGCCAAGGTGCTCGGCGCAGCGATCACCCGCATGGGTGGTGCCGATCTGATCATCGCCGCCACCGAGTCGAGCGACGGCTACACGGGCACCGTGCCCGAGCAACTCGCCGAGGTCCTCGGGCTGCCGTCGGTCACCTTCGCCAAGAAGGTCACCGTCTCGGGCGGTGGACTGCAGGTCGACCGGCAGACCGAGGCCGGCTTCGACGAGGTCACCTGCCCGCTGCCGGCCGTCATCAGCGTCACCGCCGGTGTCGTCGAGCCGCGCTACCCGAGCTTCAAGGGGATCATGGCCGCCAAGTCGAAGCCCATCGACACCGTCACCGCGGCCGACCTCGGCGTGGGTGCGGTCGGCTGGGCCGGCGCCGGACAGCAGATCTCCAACGTCTCCACCGCCGAGGCCCGCGCCGCCGGTGAGATCGTCGAGGACGACGGTGAAGGGTTCGCCAAGATCGTGGCGTACCTCGAAAACCTGAAGGTCATCTGAGGAAGGGCACCGACATGAACATCTGGGTCTTCGCACAGGCGGTGCAGGGTGGTCCGACCACCGGCACCCTCGAACTGCTCACCAAGGCACGCACACTCGGCACCGTCACGGCCTTCATCGGTGGTGATGCATCGTCGCTCGCCGCTGCGCTCGGCGAGCATGGCGCGACCAAGGTCTACGCCACCGGTGATCTCGGCGGGCAACTGCCGGGTGTGGCCGTGTCGGCGGCGATGAAGGCGGTGATCGACGGCGGTGATGTGCCCGACCTCGTCATGTTCCCGCAGAACTACGAGGGTCGCGATGTCATGGCACGGCTGTCGGTCAAGCTCGACCGCACGGTGCTCACGAACAACGTCGACGTCACCGTCGACGGCGGCTCGGTCAGCGTCACCACCCCGATCTTCGGTGGGAACACGCTCGTCACGACGACCTTCTCCGCCGCCGGTCCCTACCTCGCCGCATTCCGCCCGAAGAGCTTCGCGGCCGAAGCCTCGGGCGGCGCACCCGCCACGGTGGTCGCTGCGCCGGTGCCAGCACTCGGCGCGACGGGGACCGCACGTGTGCAGGCCGTGCACGTCGAGGAGACGAGCGGACCCAAGCTCGACGAGGCATCGATCGTCGTGTCGGGCGGTCGTGGGCTCGGCGAGGCCGGCAAGTACGAGCGTGTCGAGCAGTTGGCCAAGCTGTTGAAGGGCGCCCCGGGCGCCTCGCGGGCAATCGTCGATGCCGGCTGGGTGCCCTACAGCTATCAGGTGGGCCAGACTGGCAAGGTCGTCAAGCCCACCGTGTACATCGCCGTCGGGATCTCTGGTGCCACCCAGCACATGGTCGGGATGAAGGGTTCGAAGAACATCATCGCGATCAACAAGGACAAAGAGGCGCCGATCTTCGGGATCGCCGACCTCGGCATCGTCGGCGACGCCGACAAGATCCTGCCGAAGTTGATCGAGGCACTCGCCGCACGCGGCTGACGATCAGCCGGCATCGTGGGCGCTGATCGCCCATGCACAGCCCTCGCGATCCTCGACCGCCAACTGCACTTCCCACCCGAGGCTCGGCTCGCCTGCGTCCCACCACGACCAGGTGAGCGCTGCAGCGGCCTCGGCCATGCCGTCGAGATCGTCCGGTGACGTGTCGCCGAGCGCAGCGACGAGCCACCACATCGCAAGACGTCCGGCTGCCGTTCCCCGTCGCCGGCCGTGGGCTGCGCCTGAGGCCCCCGCCCACACGAGCCATGCGAGCGCGTCGGAGTGTGGGATCGAGGTCAGGGCCGCCTCGTTGATACCGAGCGCGCCCACCGCCGCCGACGCGGTGCCCTCGACGCACACGACCTCGACCCGACCGTCGGAGTCGACGGTCCAGGTGCTGAAGAGCTGACGAACGGCCTCGTCGACCTCGGGATCGTCGAGTACATCAGCGATGTCGAGCGGGTGACGCACTCCACCTCTCGGCCGGTCAGGTGACGGCGCGTGAACTCCGTCGTCGCCGTACTCGGCGAGCGGCGTCGGCGGCTCCCAGGGTTGGCGGCGGAATGGGATGCCGAGCGGCTCGAACACCTCGCCGGCGATCTGCTCGCCTCGGGCCGCGCACTCGTGGGCGACGAATCCGGCGCGCACCGGATCGTCGAGATGGGGCGCGAGTTCGGCGAAGCGGTGGCCCTGGGCGACGACCTCGGTGAGCGGACCGATCGTGAACCGGCCACTGTGCTCGTCGAGCACGCAGGCAGCCCACGACGCGGGCGCATGGAGGGCGAGGCGGTACTCGGCGAGGGTGGCCACCGGCCACAGCTGCCGTCCGGTGGCGACAGCGGCACGACAACGGTCGCGGGTGGCGAGCAGCAACCCCCATGCACCCTGGCGCTGCCAGATCTCGACGCTGCGGACGAGCGCATCGAGATCGGCGCGGCGGACCAGTTCGTCGAGGTGCTCGAGCTCGTCGTCGTCGGTCACCGCAGCAGGCGCTCGAGCAGTGGCCGGAAGTGGTCGAAGGTCGGACACCGGGCGTCGGCATCCTTGGCGGCCTCGTCCCACCGGCGCAGCCGGACCGCCTCGTCGGCATGGCCGCTGCGACGGAACTCCTCGACCTCGGCGGGCGCCATCGGTCCGCCCTGCACACCGAGTGTGAACAGCGACGCGGACGAGAGCTGGGCGACATAGTCGGCCTCGACGGCGCACAGGTAGCGCTTGGCGGCGACGTGCAGTCGGACGGGCTCGGTGACCTCTGGGCCGAACCACTGCGCGAGCCATTCGGCGCCGGTGCGACTGTGGTGATTGTCGGTGCCCGTCATCAGGTCGCGTCCGGAGTGCAGCCCGTGGAAGTGCCCGACGTCGTGGAGGAGTGCGGCCGCCACGAGGGCGTCGGGTGCACCGTCCTCCTCGGCCAGCGCACCGGCCTGGAGCATGTGCTCGGCCATCGTGACCCGCTCGCCGAGATACTCGCCGGCACCGTCCCCGGCGAAGAGCGCAGCGATCTCGTCGATGGCGTTCATGACTCCACGATGGCACATGCAGTGCGCCCCGATCACACGAGCGGCCACGGATACCGATGTCCCGTGTGGTCCACCGGGAGGACGCCGGTCTCGAGCACCATCGCGGCGCGGGCGGCCATTGCGTCCACCTCGGCGGGATCGAGGAGTTCGGTGATCGCGGCAGGAACCTCGGCGACCAGTGACTCGAGGGCCGACCGCATCGTGTCGGAGATCGGTTCACCACCGAACTCCCAGATGACGGTGCGCAGCTTGAACTCGGTCGAGAAGCACAGGCCGTTGTCGATGGCCCAGATGTCGTCCCCGGCGACGAGGACATGGCCACTCTTGCGATCGGTGTTGTTGGCGACGACATCGAAGAGGGCGACCGCACGCAAGCGGTCGTGGAGCTCGGGTCGTGACTCGAAGATGGTGAAGTAGTGGTGACGGTGATCCGCATCGACGAACCACTGCACACTGCCCTCGCCGTACGGTCCGTCGCGCACGATCGTCGGTGGCACGATGCCGAGGCCCATCGCTGCGCTCAATCGATAGGCAGCGGTCTCCCTGCGGTGGAGTCCGGGCTCGAAATCCCACAGCGGACGTTCACCGCGCAGCGGCTTGTAGACCGCCTGACCGACGGCAGTGCCGTCGACGACGAGGTCGACGAGGAATGTCGCATTGCTGCTCCACGGCATCCGACCCTTGACGTCCAACGTGGCGGTGCCGAGATGGCCGAGGTGGGTCAGTTCATCCGTATGCACAGGTGACCATCGGGATCGATCGGCCGACCGCACCAACGGCAGTCGGGTCTGCCGGCGGCCACGACAGCGGTGGCATGGGCACAGAAGGCGGCGGCCTGACCCCGAGTGACGAACAGGCGCACGGCACTGTGCGCCTCGTCATCGATCGGCTCACCCTCCTCGTCGACGGCGACCGCCTCGTCGAGTTGAACGAGGAGACGATCCGAGGCGCGGTCGATGCCGAGGCCGACAGGGCCGAGGACGAACGCAGCGTCGAACGGAGTGGCCAACTGGAGAGCCGAATCGATGGGCCGGTCGGTCGCCTCGGGCATGTCGTCGAGCAATCGTCCGAGATGCTCGGCGATCGCCGCCACCTGCTGTTTCTCGCACTTCACGGTGACGCGGGTGGCGCCGCGTCGGATCTGCAAGAAGAAGGTCCGCTGTCCCGGCTCGCCGATCGCGCCGACGGCGAAGGCGTCGACCTCGTCGAAGTCGTGTTCGACGCTCACGACGGACGGAGATCGGCGAGGGAACCGCCGGTCGAATTGACCGTCAGCACGACGGGGGTCCCGACGCCATAGGCGATGGCGGTGATGCTGCAGGTGCTGATGACGATGCGCTGGAACAGGTCGAGATGCGTGCCCACCGCATGAGCGACGAGGGCCTTGATCGGATCGGCGTGTGAGACGCAGACGATCGTGCCACCGGGGTGGTCGGTGCGGAGGCGGTCGATCGTGGAGACGATGCGGTGCTGCATCGCGCTGAAACTCTCGCCGCCGGGGAACGTGAACGTGCTCGGGGCGCGTTGGACGCTCGTCCATTCGGGTCGCTTGGCAAGCGCGCGCAGGTCTTCCCCGGTCCACTCACCGAAGTCGCACTCGAGGAGGCCGCGCGCCGAGCGCACCGGGAGACCTCGGCGGGCGGCGATGGGTGCAGCCGTCTGTCGGGCGCGCTCGAGCGGCGAGGCGTACACGGCGTCCACCTTCGGGAGCTCGGCGATCCGCTCGGCAGCTCGCTGCGCCTCGTTGCGTCCGGTGTCCGACAGGTGCAGGCCGGGCGCGCGCCCCGGGAGGACCTTGCCGGTGGTGGGGGTGCGTCCGTGGCGCACCAGCAGCACGAGGGTCGCGGGTGAGGGGCGCGAGCGAGCCATGACCCGATGAACCTATCTCGTCACCCGGTTCCGGCGCCCTTCAGGGGCGGGGGATCCGCTCCGACCACGTGCGTTCGGCGACGACGTCGTCACCGCAGTGGGCGCTCACGCTGATCTCGACCTCGAATGTGTCGTCATCGCTGCGGATGTGGACCTCGGTCGAGGTGCGACACCGTTGTCCATCGATCTCGACGTGCTCGTCGACGGTGCTATCGAGGCGGGCAGCCGCAGGACGGCGTGTGTCGACGGCGAGTGTGCCGCTGAGTCGATGCTCGACCGTGAGCCCGTCGACGGTGGTGTCGGACCGGTGCTGGCCGATGTGGACCAGCGAGGTGTGACGGAGGATGTCGTACTCGTAGCGCCAGTCACCGGCGGGGGAGATGTGCCCAGTGCCGGAGGGTGGGTCGACGGCGACGAACTGGTCGCGGGCCGGTGGCAGGCCCCGCGGCGACCACAGCACCACCCTCACCGATCCGCGTCGAACGCCGAGCGTCGACGCATGGCGAGGCGGCCAGCAGTTCGGCCAGTCGCCTCCGCTGATCGCCAGTCGCAGGCGGTGACCGCGTACCAGCGTCCATGTGGTCGCCTCGAACGCAATGCGAAGATCGATCCACTCGTCGACCGGCACGGCTGCGGGTGGAGCTCCCGGCTCGCCGAACGGATCGGCGGGCCACCGGCCGCGCTGGGAGAGATCGAGCATCCCGCGCGTGATCAGGGTGCTCGTGCCGTCGGGGGCGATGTCGCACAACTTCACCGACACCTGGCCGGCCGGCACGGAGGTACGGACCTGCAGGGTGACCTCGGGGATGCCGACGACGGTCAGTTCGTCCTTGTGCATCCAGTCGTAGGTGACGCTGCGCGCGTTGTCGGGGAGTTGGTCGAGTGGCATGCCCCACGGGAGATCGCCGACCCGCGAGTCGGCGGAGTTCACGCCGACGTCACCGACGATGGCCACTTCGTCGACTTCGTCATTGTCGGCTCGGGTGCGCCGCGGCTCTTCGCGCAGCTGCACGGGCGGCCACACATCGATCTCGACCCAGTCGCCCGGCTGATGATCGAGGTCGACCCGCGGGGCAGCAGGTCGCCGCACGAAGAGCTGTCCGCGCCGCATGGCCGCACGAGGTCCGCCGCGCAGGTGCTCGTCGAAGTGCCGGATCATCTCGCGAACGATGTCGTAGTGGGGTCCCGGTCCGACGGCGGCAGGATCGCCGTCACCCCACGGCCCGGCGATGAGACGGAACCGCGGCATGTGGCCGGCAGCGCGGATCGCGATATCCGAACGGCCGTCGACCCACCCCGACACGAGCATGATCGGACAGTCGATGCGCTGCATCCCCGCACCCTCCGGTCCGGTCGACAGCGAGGTGTCGTCGGGTGTCGGGTGTCCGGTGCGGATCGCGGCCAGGATGTCGGGCTCGACGGTCTCGACGCGCCGACGCCACTCGTCGACCCACGATGTCGTCCCGTCAGGAGCCCACCGATGGGGTGCGGGCGGACGCACCGACCCGGCGAGCGCCGTCGCCCCCGTCCGCAGCAACGCCATGGCGCGCAGTGCGCCACCCCTGAAGTACTCGTCGGTGGAGACGTCGGATCCGTGGGCGACGACCGCCGCGGCGAGGGCTGCCGGCCGGCCGACGGCTGCGCCGAGGATCGTCTGTGCGCCCGGGCCGGTCCCGAGCGCCCCGACGCGCCCCGAGCACCACGGCTGGGCCATCGCCCACTCGGCGACCGTGACGAGGTCGTCGTGGTCGCGTCCGTCGGTGCGCCGGCCCGCCGACGCGCCGGTACCCCGGAGATGCGGCACGACGACGGCGAACCCCGCCTCGAGCAGGCGCGGACGGGCCCGCGACCACGTGCCGATCCCGGCGTGGTGGGGAACGTCGAGGTCGATCACTGCAGCGACCGGTTGCTCGGTGTCGGGCCGGTGGACGTCGACGGCCAGACGAGTGTCGTCGGCCGCGGTCACGAACACGGTGTCGCGGGGTGCAGTGCCGTTCGGGGCAGTGGGCGATGTCGGCGACATGGCCGCGAAGGGTAGTGCGGTCCGGTCAGTGTGCCGGGGTGGCGTCGGTCTTCTTCTTCGGCGGGGGGACACCGATCGACGGCGCAGCGTCGGCCCATTCGGGCCAGCGGCGGCGGCTGACGATGCTGAGCGTGCGCAGGAGCTTCATCGCCACCTCGTCCTCCTGCGCGGGCCGGGCCTCGATGACACCGTCACGGATCATCCGCTCGATCACTTCCTCGCCGAGTTCGGTGCGAACGATGGTGAGCGTCCAGTCGTTGTCCTTGCCGATGCCACCTGTCGCGATGTCGGCGTGCTCGGCAGCGAAGTCGGGGCAGTGGAGACATCCGCGACGCGTCCACTGGTGACATTCCTTCAGGTCGATCTCGTGATACGAGCCGTCGCGCATCCATATCTGGAACACGCCCTTGATGTTCATCTTCACCATGTCCTGCTTGCGCAGCCCGTACTTCGCTTCGAACAGCTCGGGGAAGATGGCATCGTCGAACGTCTTGCTGCAGAGCAGCCCGATGTTGAAGAGGAACGGCTTGCTCACCTTGCCCGCCTTGCGGTCCCACATGACCGGCGGTGAGCTCGTCTGACAACCCATGCCGACGAGCGCGAGACGGCTCAGGCCCTGCTCGGTCGCCTCGCGCAGAGCGAGGGGATTCGCGCAGTAGGTGTAGCGGCTGCCCGCGGTGGCGAGGACGTCATCGCGAGTGCGAGCGATCGCCGGGCGGGCCTTCCATGCGTCGTCGGCCTCGACGCCGCTGACGAGCGCGGCATCGATGTAGTCGTTCTCGAGCAGCCAGACGAGCATCGCGCTGACGAACCCGCCGTCCTGTCCGCGCTCGTGCTGTTGGGCGTCGGTGGCCCGGGTGAGCAGCAGTTGGCGCCAGATACCCGACATCTCGTCGGGTCGACGGACCCGACCGAACAGGTGGAGATCGGCGGCCGGTTCCCAGGCGCGGAAGCGAGGACACGCCCGGGTGCAGGTGGTGCACCCCTTCTCACCGTGGACACAGTTGTCGAGCCCGAGTTCCTCCTCGAGGTGGAACGGTGTGTACTTGCCTTCGACGTGCTCGTAGCCGATCACATCGTGTGGACAGGTCACCACACAGCCGGCACATCCGGTGCACAGCCCGGTGGTGATGACCTCGGCGTAGAGCTCTTTCCACTGCGCGGTCCACCGGCCCGCCTTGGCAGGGGTCTCGAGGGTGTCGGTCATGACCCGAGACTAGGCGGCGTCATGGTTCATCTCGGCATTGCCAGTCGCTCGCACGGATCGAACAAGTCGTGATGTGATGTCATCGCGTCGGACGCAGGTATACGAACCAGTAGACGAGACCGACGAGCACCGATCCGCCGATGATGTTGCCGATGGTGACCGGCAGCAGGTTGTCGACGAGGAACGTCGGCCAGTCGAGCCCTTCGGGTCGTGCACCGTCGTGGAGCAGGGCGACCGGGAAGAAGTACATGTTGGCGATGCTGTGCTCGAAGCCGAGCGCGACGAAGGCGGCGATCGGGGGAACGATGACGACCACCTTGTCGACGAGCGATCGTGCCGACAGCGTCATCCACACGGCAAGACAGACAAGGGCGTTGGCGAGGATGCCGCTGATCACCGCCTCGTCGAAGGAGAGCGAACTCTTGGATGCAGCGATCGCAATGGCACGTGTGCCGAGACTGCCGTCGCCGGCGTCGAGGCGACCGGATCCGACGACCAGCGCAGCGGTCCCGACCGCGCCGGCGAAGTTCGCGACATAGACGATCCCCCAGTTGCGCAGGAGGCGGCGCACGGCGACCCGCCGACTCGCGACGGCGATGACGATGAGCGTGTTGCCGGTGAACAGTTCGGCGCCGCTGACCACGACGAGGACGAGTCCGAGCGCGAAGACGACCCCGCCGAGCACCCGGGCGACCCCGGCATCGAGTGACGATCCCGACGTGGCGATCGTCGAGAACGCAGCGCCGAGGCCGATGAAGGCGCCGGCGAGGACGCCGAGCGGCACGAGACGACGCACCGGCAGACCGGCTTTGACGACCCCGACCTGCTCGGCGCGTGCGGCCATCTCCGGCGGGAGCAGGGCGTCGAGGGTGCGTTCATCATCGGCCATCGCGCCACAGTAGGTCGCCGTACCGGACCCACCTGGAGAGCCACGAGTTGAGCCGTCGCTGCCGTGGGGTCAATACTCGCCACATGGACCTCTCGTATCCCGCCGACGCAGAGGCCTTCCGCCTCGAGATCCGCACCTGGCTCGAGGCGAACCTTCCTGCCGGATGGTTCGACCCGGGGTTCGAGATGTCCGCCGACGAGCGGCGGGTGTTCAACGAGTCGTGGCCCACGCGCCTGCACGAGGGCGGGTGGATCTGTGCGACCTGGCCGGTCGAGTACGGCGGCAAGGGACTGACCACGATGCAGGGGGTGGTCCTCGCTGAGGAGTTCGCCCGTGCCAAGGCGCCGCTACGGGCCGACTTCTTCGGTGA
>JBJSXI010000056.1:0-13323 GCA_046086305.1 Ilumatobacteraceae bacterium | reverse complement strand
GTGTGGACCCTGGGTGAGGCGGCGCTGCCCGGGTTCGCGCGGATTCCGTTCCTGTCCAAAGAGGTGTGGCTCGACGACTCGCAGCCCGGTCGGGTGACGGTCGTGTTCGTGTGGGAGTCGCTCGAGGCGTGGATGGCGGTGGGGTCCGAGGAGATCCAGCGCAGTCTGCAGACCCGCTTCGACGAGTTGTTCCCCCATCCGGTGCGGTTGGCCGAGGCGTGGCACGAGGACACGAACTTCGGCATCCACCGGTGGAGCAGGTTCGAGCGGCGATGACCGACCGCGTCGAGGTGGCCTGGTTCGCGCCGTCGTGCGGCGGCGACACGGCACGCCTCGGGGTCACCGATCCGTCGCGTGCGCCGACCTTCGCTCACAACCGGCGCATGCTCACGCTCGTCGACGAGCTCGGGTTCGACAATGTGCTCATCCCGTCGAGTTTCGTGCCGGGGGTGGATCCGTGGACCCTCGCGTCGGCGGTGGGGCCGTCGTTGCGGCACACGCGGTTGCTGCCGGCGGTGCGGGTGGGCGAGTTCGACCCGCCGATGTTCGCCCGTGCGGCAGCGGGGCTGCAGGCGGCGATGGACGGTCGTGTGACGGTGAACATCATCTCGAGCGAGTTGGCAGGCGAGTCACTCGACGGCCCGGCCCGCTATCGGCGCACCGCCGAGGCGATGGCCCTGCTGCGCGCGTTCTGGACGACCGATCGCGTGGTACACGACGGCGAGTGGTGGCGCTACGACCTGCCTACCGTGGCGACACGTACCGACGCACCGCCACCGATGTACTTCGGCGGTGCGTCCGACGAGGCGCGCGCCGTGGCTGCCGAGCATGCCGACTGCTACCTGATGTGGGTGGAGACGGTGGCATCGATCGGCGCGCTCGTCGCCGATGTGCGCGAGCGAGCGGCGCGGTTCGGCCGTGAACTGCATTTCGGGCTGCGCACCCATGTGATCGTGCGTGAGACCGAGTCGCTCGCCCGGCAGGCGGCGGCCGATCTGGTGAGTGAACTCGATCCCGCAGTCGGGCGTCGCCTGCGTGAGGCGTCACACGACCATGCGTCGGTCGGTGTGCAGCGTCAGGATGCGTTGCGTGCCGCCGCCGACGGCGACGGGTTCGTCGAGCCGCACCTGTGGACGGGGATCGGTGTGGCGCGCAGCGGAGTGGGTGCCGCAGTCGTCGGCGATCCCGATCAGGTCGTCGCCACGCTGCGCGCCTACATGGCGGTGGGGGTCGACGGGTTCATCCTGTCGGGGTATCCGCTCGACGACGAGGCCCGGCGGGTGGCCGACTGGGTGCTGCCGGCGCTGACGGCTGGCTGACCGAGTGGTGCCATCCGGCCGACTGGTGTGGTCGGCCGGATGGCACTCAGGGGCTGGATTACTTGGTGACGGTGAACGTCTGGCCCGACGTCGCCGTGCCCGAGGGATTGGTGACGGTGACCTTGCCGGTCTTCGCGCCCTTGGGCACCCAGAAGTAGAGCTCGGCGCTCGCCTTCTGCTTGATCTTGCACGACACGCCAGCGAGTTTCACTGCGCTGACGGTGCCGAGGTTGGTGCCGACCACCTTCACTTCTGCGCCGACCTTGCCGGAGAGCGGCTCGAGCTTGCTGATCGTCGGTGCAGGGCTCGGCGGCGGCGGAGGCGGTGTGCCGCCGCCACCGGTGGCCGTGATGAGTGGCAGGTCGCGGTAGCGCACGCCGTTCAACTTGGCCAGGGCGTTGGCGATGGCCGGGGCGACCGGAGGCAGACCGGGCTCGCCGACACCACCCTTCTTCGCCTGATCCGACTGGATGATCTCGGTGACGATCTGCACGGGGGCCTCGTTCAACCTCGCCATCCGGTAGGTGTCGAAGTTGCGCCGGCTCGGTGCACCCTGGGTGAGAATCTGGGCGTTGAACATCGCCGTGCTCATGCCCTGGATCACGGCGCCTTCGATCTGTGCCTTCACGGTGTCGGGGTTGATCACTGAGAACGGGTCGATCACCACGGTGACCTTCCACACCTTGAAGCCGCTCGTCGGGGTACCCGACACTTCGGCGACCTGTGCGCAGATCGAATCGCCGAACGACATCGACAGGGCCACACCGCGCGCTCTGCCCGATGCCGGTGCCGTCGCCCAGCCGCTCAGCGACTTGACGGTGTTGAGCACGTTGACGGCTCGCGAGTAGTGAGCGCTGTCCGGGTCGAGGTTGGCCAGCCGGAAGTCGATGGGGTCGACACCCTTGGCTGCGGCCAGCTCATCCATGAACGACTCGATGAAGAAGCAGTTCTGCGAGTTGCCCACGGATCGCCAGCTGGCGACCGGCACCTCGGCCTGATCGTCGATCCACTCGACCTTCATGCGAGCGCCGCTCGTGCCGGTGGTGGCGAAGTCGTACAGGGTGTTGGAGATTCCGTCGACGGCCGAGCTCGAGATCGCCGACACGGCGTTGTTACTCGTGCGTCCGCCGACCACTCGTGCCTTCAGGGCGACGACCTTGTTGCCGTCGACCTTGGCGTCGAAGCGGGCCATCGAGGCGGGGCGGTGGAAGTCGTGGGTGAAGTCCTCTTCACGGCTCCACATCACCTTCACCGGTGAGCCTTGCACGGCGGCATGGTTGGCCACCTGCACGGCGTAGCGCACGTAGTCGTTCTTCAGTCGACGGCCGAACCCGCCACCGAGGAACGTGGTGTGCATGGTCACCTTGTCGACGGTGAGGCCGAGCTCGTTCATCGCCACGTCGCGTGCGCCGGGTGAGGTTGCGCTCACCTGGGTCTGCGACGGTGCCCAGATCTCGCATCCGGTCGGTACGCCGCTGACGGCGTCGACGCGCACTGTGGCGTTCATCGGCTCCATCGTCACGTGGTTGACGTACGGGGCCGAGTAGGTGGCGTTGTGCACCGTGCCGGCGATGGTGGTGTCGGTCAGCGGATCACCGGTCCAGTCGTGGCTGCGGCTGTCGACGAAGTACTGGGTCGAGGGGAGGGTCGCCAACGGGTCGGCGGTGGCCATCAGGGTGGTGAACTTGGTCGTCAGCAGTGCCGTGTCGTTCGACGCCGTGTAGGCCGCGTCCTGCCAGGTGACGGTGGTGCTCGCTGCGGCGCGCATCGCGTCCCAGCTCGATCGATCATGGACCACGGCCACGCCGACGTACGGGCCGCCCGCGACGAACTTGCCGGCCATCAGCGGCACGACGACCACACCGGCCGGTGCGGTCCACGACACGACTGTCTGGCCGATCTTCGGGGCCAGCTTCACAGCGGCGTACTTCATGCCGGTGAGCTGCACGTCGAGGCCGAACTCGGCCGTGCCGTCGACCTTGGCCGGGATGTCGAGGCGCGGCTTGGGCTGGCCGATGATCTTGAAGTTGGCCGGCGCGACGTAGTTGGCCGTGACGACGGAGTCGCTGACGGTCGTGACGCCGGCCGCTGCACTGGCCAGCTGGCCGTAGCTTGCGACGAGGCCGTTGTCGGACGTGCGGTACACGTTTCCGTCCGAGGCATACAGGTCGCTGAGGTTGTAGGCGGCACCGTTGTAGGTGGTCGCCGCGGTGAGCATCTGCAGGCGCACCTTGGTGCCGAGGTGACGGAGGTAGGCGTAGTACGAGCGGACCGAGTTGGATCCACCGGAGCTCTGCGAGGTGCCGACGGCGGTGGCGCTCGTCGGACGGCGGAGGGCATCGTCGGCGCCGCCGAGGACCATCTGCACGTTGTCCCACTTCACCATCATGTGCTCGGCGAGGATCATCGGCAGGGCGGTACTGATGCCCTGACCCATCTCGGCGCCGGGGCAGGTGAGGGTGATCGACTCGTCGGTACCGATGCTGACGTAGGCGTTGAGGACCTGATCGGATGCAGGTCCTTCGGCGCGAGCGGCTCCGGTGAACGGGTCGAACGAGTCGAGCTGGATGCCGACCACGAGGGCGCCGCCGATACCGAGCGCGGTACGGGTGATGAACGTGCGCCGGTCGACGCCGGGACGCTCGAGGGGTGCGGTGAGGATGTCGGGGGTGATGGGTGTTGTGTTCATGTTGGGCAGACCTATCGGAGCGTGACGGCGGTGTGGATGGCGGCCCGCATGCGTGGATAGGTGCCGCAGGCGCAGATGTTCTTCATGGCCGAGTCGATGTCGGCGTCGGTGGGGTTGGGGATGCGGTTGAGCAGGTCGACGGCGCGCATGATGGCGCCCGACTGGCACCAGCCGCACTGGGGCACCTGCTCGGCGATCCAGGCCTCTTGCACGTAGTGCAGGTTCCCGTTGTTCTTCAGGCCCTCGATGGTGACGATGTTGGCGCCGGCGGGGATCTCGGAGATGCTCTCGTCGCACGACTTCTCGGGCACACCGTTGATGAAGACCGTGCAGGCGTAGCACTGCTCGATACCGCAGCCGAACTTCGTGCCCTTGAGTTCGAGGAAGTCGCGCAGTACCCACAGCAGCGGTGTCGACGAACCGCAGGTGACGGTGTGGCTCACCCCGTTCACGGTGATCGCCTTGGTGATGTCTGCCATCTGACAGGCCTTTCTCTTGGGCCCGGTCCGGGCGTTGGCAGCATCATGCAGACGAAGCGTGACCGTGTCATCACGGTAAGTCGCCAAGAGATGTCGAAGATTCGTCCAAGTCGGGCGGTTCGGGGCCCGTCGAGGGCACCCGGGCCCGTCCGCCACCGAGCGTGGCCGCACCCTGACCCTGCGGCGTGTGGGCGGTATCGTCTCGGTGTGCTGTCGTCCCCCCGACCGTTCCGCCACCTCGGCGCAGTTGGCGTTGTGCTCGCCGTGGCGTGCGGGGCTGTGGTCGTCGAGGCGGCCACGAGCGCGGCGGCACCGACGATCACCGTGTCGTCGACGGTGGTCGGCACCACCCCCGCCGTGCTCGGGTACAACTCGGCCCACGCGATGGCCGGCTCGAACACCGCCGACTGGTGGCGGTACTCGGGGGCCAGGGCGGCGCGCGTCTTCGTCTCGGCGTCCGATGTCGAACCGACTGACGACATCGCCGGCATCGGCGACGGTGTCACGTCGCAGAGTTCGTTCGACTTGCGACGATCGGCCGTGCGCGCCAATGCAGCGAACGCTTCGGTCGCGCTCGACAGCCAGTACGTGCGCTGGTCGTCGTTCGAATCCGCCTACACGCAGGTCGCCACGGGGAACAACCGCTTCACGGTGTCGACTTGGTTCCCAGCGTTGCGTTCGATGGGTGTCGAGATCCTCGCCAACATCACCGCCTCACCGTCGCGGTTCCCGCTGGCCGACAGTGGCGACTTCGCAAATGCATGGGAGCTGTGGCAGCACTACTACGCGCAGGCCTTCCTGCTGTCGCGCGACTACGGGGTCGGCCGCTACAGCATGTTCAACGAGCCCAACGGTTGGACCCCGGCGATCAGCGTCGAGAACTGGGCGCGACGTCTCCGTCTTGCTGCCGATGCGGTGAAGGCGGCGATCACCGACATGAACACCCGGTACAGCCGCAGCATTCGGGCCGAGTTGTTCGCGCCGAACACTGCGAATGGCGCGACGAAGTACGACGACTATGCGGGTGGCGACTACTGGGGCGACGTGGCGGTGGCCCAGCGCGGGCTCGACCGGTGGGGTGCCGCTGCGCCGAGTGGGTGGACCAACTTCGACGTCTACAACTACCAGAAGTACTCGATGAGTGCGTCGGACTACCGCACCGATGTCGATGCGCTACGGACGAAGGTCGAGGCGGATGCCGGTGTCGGGGTTCTGCCATTCGCGCTCACCGAGTACAACGTACGCACGGGTGCGAATTACGACGCACGTGTCGAGACCGCCGACTCGCCGTCTGATTTCGCGGCGCTCGGTGCGGCCAGCGTTGCGCTCGCCGAGCGTGGTGTGTCGCAGCTGTACCTGTTCAAGTTCGGGATGACGGCGCGTACCGGGACCTATCTGGTCGCCAAGAACGGAACCCACTATGTGCAGAACGCCTCCACAGGGGTGAACGAGTACGGCGGCGCCGCGGCGACCGCCGAGGTGTACCGGCTGTTCCTCGAGGCGTCGGGGACCTCGTGGCCACGACTCGGTGTGACGAGCTCGCTGGGTGATGCGGTGTCGGTGCAGGCGACAAGGAATCCGGCCACGGGCGCGGTGTCGGTGTTCGTGGCGAACACCGCCACGACGGCGGCCACGGTCGATCTCGACCTTGGGGCACTTGGGCTCACCGGTGGGAGCGCGGTCACCATCGAGGAGGTGAGCACGACGAGCCGCGGTGGTGTCGTGCGACTGACCTCGCTGGCGGCAGGTCGTGTCCCGGTGGCAACGATGCCGGCAGAGTCGGTGTGGTTGATCACCGTGCACGAGGGGCTCACCTCCACATCGGTGTCGGCTGCGACGGCCGATGCTGCGCTCGGTGACGGCACGGATCGCTCGAAGACTGGTGGCTCGGTGACACCGCTCGTCGCTCGCGCCGATGGCACCACCAAGGGTCGGCGGGTCGCCGTCATCGAGGTACCGATCCCTGCGAACCTGCCGGCAGGTGCGCGGGTGTTGCTGTCACTGGCGACTTCGACGACGTCGGGTTCCACGCCGGTACAGGCACATGTGTACGGCATCGCCGACGATGCATGGAACGAGTCGACTGTCACCTTCGCCTCGTTGACGTCGTCGCTCGAACAGAACGTGGGCAGCGGGAACGTCATCGCCAACAATGTGGTCAAGGGTCAGGGCACCTCCGCGTGGATCCTCGGACAACTGATGGCGGCGTCGACGACACCGCAGCAGCGACTCGTCGATGTCACCGACTTCGTGCGGGCCCAGACCGATGGCAACGCCTCGTTCCTCGTCGTCCAAGATCATCGGTGGGATGTGCGACTCCCCGACCTCGTCACCGGTGACACGCAACCCGCTGGTCTGCAGATCTCCTCGCGCGAGGGGGGATCCGCACCGTCGCTCGTGGTGCTTGCTGCTGGTGCACCGCCGCCGAGCAGTTCGACCACGACGACGCCGACGACGGTTGCGCCGACCACCGTGGTTCCGACCACCGTGGCGCCCTCGACGACCGTCGTTGCCGAGGCGGAACGGCTCGTCATCGCCGCGACCTCGGGCGATTCGACGGCGATCAAGTCCGACAGCCTTGCGTCGGGCGGCAAGAGCTTGCTGTTCCGGGCCAACGCAGTGGGTGACTACGTCACACTGCGCCTGGATGTCCCGGCCGCAGGGTCGTATGCGGTGACGATCACGGCGAAGATGATGGGCGACCGGTGTCAGATGCAACTTGCCGTCGCCGACTCGCTCGCCGGCCCGTATACGAATGTCGATACCCCGAAGGACGAGTATCGAGCGTCGATCACGTTCGGCTCGGTCGGGGTGTTCACGACACGAGCGGTGTTCGCCACGCCGGGGACGAAGTTCCTGCGGTTCGCGGTCGCCGGTCGGAACCCGTCGAGTTCGGGGTACTACCTCAGCGTCGACCGCATCACGCTCGCCTCCTGACGGTGACGCGTGCACCGGCCGGGCACCCGCCCGGGCTCAGGTGTCGTCGCCGCCCTCGCTGAGCCGCTGGGCCAGCCAGGCGAGGGGGATCGACACGAGCATCACGATGGTGGCCATCACGTTCACGAGGGGCACGTTGTTGGGGCGGCTGAAGTTGGCGTAGATCCACACGGGCAGGGTCTGCAGTCCGGATCCGGCGGTGAACGTGGTGACGACGATCTCGTCGAAGCTGAGGGCGAAGGCGAGGATGCCGCCGGCGACGAGCGCCGATCGCATCAGCGGGAAGGTTATGTAGCGGAAGGTCTGTGTGCCGTGTGCGCCGAGGTCGGCGCTCGCCTCGAGCAGGTGCGGCGACGATCGGCGCAGTCGTGCGACGACGTTGTTGTA
The DNA here is from genome assembly GCA_046086305.1 of Ilumatobacteraceae bacterium. Lineage (GTDB taxonomy): Bacteria > Actinomycetota > Acidimicrobiia > Acidimicrobiales > Ilumatobacteraceae > UBA668. Next base: position 5,512 of record JBJSXI010000056.1, on the reverse strand, counting down.
CGCGACGACGATGCAGAAGGTGGCGTGGGCGATGACGAGCGAGTGGAAGCCGAACCCCACCTCGAACGAGAACAGTCCGAGGTCGATGCGGCGCGAGAAGGTCTCTTGCAGGGCGATGCCGGTGACGATGCCGGGCAGCGCGATGGGCAGCACGAGCAGGAACGAGACCGTGTTCTTGCCGAAGAACTGGAAGCGGGTCATCGCGATCGCGGCGAGGGTGCCGAGCAGCATGGCGATCACCATCGCGACGAAGGCAACCTTCACCGAGTTGAGCAGTGCGTCGCGTGGGCCGTCGACCTCCCATGCCTTGCGCCACCAGTCGGTCGTGTAGTCGCCCCATCCCGGCCAGGCGACCGACTTCTGTGGGTTGAACGAGAGCCGGGCGACGACGACGAGGGGCAGGTAGAGGAACAGCAGGGTGAGCACCGTGCCGGCCAGCAGGGTGAGTCGGGCGGGGAGCGAGAGCTTCACGGGCGCGTGCTCACAGGTTCTCGAACGCGCCGAGACGTTTCATGGCGACGAGGTAGCCGACGACGATGAGCAGCGGCCACAGCGTGTAGGCCGCGGCGAGCGGTTGGTTCGGTGCGCCGAGGGTCGAGTTGATCAGCATGCCGAACATGAACTTCTCCTTCCCGTTGTTCACCAGTTGCGGGACGATGTAGTCGCCGAGCGACAACGAGAAGGTGAAGATCGATCCTGCGGCCACGGCGGGCAGCAGGAGGGGCAGAACGACCGAGCGGAAGGTGCGCATCGGGCGTGCGCCGAGGTCGGCGGCAGCATCGAGCAGCGAGGTGGAGATCCGGTCGAGCGCCGTGTACACGGGCAGCACCATGTACGGCAGCCAGAAGTAGACGAGGGTGATCACCACGGCGAGGCGCCCGTAGCCCGGGGTCCAGCCGAGGGTGGCGTCGAGGAAGCCGCCCGAGCCCTTGCCGCTGGCGGCGAACTTGCCGCCGCTCGGTGCGACCATCGCTCGCCATGCGTACCCCTTCACGAGGTAGCCGGCCCACAGTGGCAGCAACAGGGCGACGATGATGCCGCGGCGCGCCCAGCGCGGCGCCACCTTCGACACGAACAGGGCGACGGGGAGCGCGATGAGGGCGCAGACGATGGTGACGATGAGGGCGACGCCCACCGTGCGCACGAGCACCCCGAGGGTGTCGCGCACGGCCGGATCGGTGATGTCGAACGCGGCTGCGAGGTTGTCGAGTGTGCGCTCGTTCGACGGCTTCTGGGTCACCCGGTCGAGTCGTTGCACCGCGCTCCCCACGAGCACGAGTAGCGAGCCGACGTAGACGGCGAGCATCCAGGCGACGGGCAGTCCGAGCGTCGAGGTGACGCCGAGTCGCCGGTGACGGTGGAAGAAGCCGTTGAGGGCGCGCCAACGGCGGGAGGGCCCGGAGGCCCTCCCGCCCGTCGACGAGGTCACGACCGGAGTGAGTTCCAGGCGTTGACCCATTCCGTGTAGGGCACACATGCCACGTCGGTGCGACCGTCGAGGCATTCCTCGGTGGCCGTGGTCCAGTACCAGACATCGGTCCAGTAGTCATCCTCGGTGGCGTGGAAGATCTGGCAGTGCTCGGCCATGCCATCGAGTTCGCACGACTTGGCATTGCTCGGTGCCTCACCGAACCACACCGCGACCTGCGAGTTCGCCCACGGCGAGGCGATCCAGTCCATCCACAACTTCATGCAGTTGGGGTTGGCCGCCTTCGACGACAGCATCCACGTGTCCGACCAACCGGTCGCGCCCTCGGTGGGCTTCACGGCGTCGATCTTGGCGCCGTTCGCCTGGGCGAGGTTGACGATGACCTGCCATGTGGTGCCGGCCAGCACGTCGCCATTCTCGAGCGACGCCTGCTGCACGGTGTAGTCGGCCCAGTACTGGCTCGTCAGCGCGGTCTGCTCACCGAGCAGGGCGATGGCAGCGTCGAACTGGGTCTGGTCGAGCGCGTACGGGTTGGTGATGCCGAGCTCGGGCTGGGTGGCCATCAGGTACAGCGCCGCGTCGGCGATGTAGATCGGGCTGTCGTAGACCGACACCGCACCCTCAGCGGCGCTGCCGGGTTCGAACATCACCGACCACGAGTCGGGTGCACCCGAGGCGAAGGCCTCGGTGTTGTACACGAGCAGGTTGGCGCCACGGCCGTGGGGGATGCCATAGGGGGTCCCATCCTCCGAGTTCCAGGGCTGCAGCTTGAGGCCCTCGAACACGTCGGCGTAGCTCGAGTACTCGGCGGTGTCGATGGCGACGACTTCGCCGCCGGCCATCAGGCGCTGGGTCGCGTCACCCGAGGCCGACACACCGTCGTACTCGCCGCTCTGCATCAGCTGCACCATCTCGTCGCTCGTGCCGCCGTTCTTCACGTTCACCTGGCAGCTCGTCATCTCTTCGAACGGCGTCACCCAGTCGTAGGCCGGATCGGTGGAACCGTCCTCGATGTAGCCCGGCCAGGCGACGATGTTCACTTGGCCCTCGGCGCCGGCGAGCACGTCGGCGTTGGGTGTCCACATGTAGTCGACCTCACCACCACCGGTGGTGTCGGGGCCCGCGGCCGTCGTGGTGGTGTCACCCGAACCTGTCGTGTCGCTCGACTCCTCGTCGCCGCTACAACCAGCGGTGACGAGTGCAAGTGCGGCCGCGACTGCGGCCACTCTTCGATGCTTCCTCATTGGTCTCCCCCTTGTGGAGTGTTGGTGTCTGCGACGGTGAAGGCCGCAGTGCGCGGCCATGCCAGTCGGATCGCTGATCCGACCGTCACGCCACCGAGACCGTCGCTGGGCGCGGTGGCGAGAAGGATGGTGCCGTCGTCGAGCGTGGCCCTGACGCGGCATTCCGACCCCATGTACTGGATGTCGGTGACGGTGGCATCTGCCGTGATGTCGTCGGCGCCTGCGGCCATGGTTCGAGATGGCAGCACGCGGATCCGCTCAGGGCGCACCGAGTGCATCACGGAAACACCGATGAGGCGCGCCGACACTGCAGCGGGCAGGACATTGCTCGAGCCGACGAACCCGGCGACGAACGAGGTAGTCGGCCGGTCGTAGATGTCGGCCGGTGCGCCGACCTGTTCGATGCGACCGTGGTTGAACACGGCGATCCGGTTGCTCATGCTGAGCGCTTCGCCCTGATCGTGGGTGACGAACACGAAGGTGATGCCGACGTCGCGCTGGATGGCCTTCAGCTCCACCTGCATCTCTTCGCGCAGTTTCAGGTCGAGTGCACCGAGCGGTTCGTCGAGGAGGAGCACCTTGGGTTCGTTCACCAGGGCGCGGGCGAGGGCGACGCGCTGGCGTTGCCCGCCGCTCAACTGCGACGGTCGGCGCTGGCCGTAGCCGCCGAGGCGGACCTTCTCGAGCATCTCGGCCGCCCGGCGCTGCCGCTCGGCCCTCCCGACCTTCTTCACGCGCAGGCCGTACTCGACGTTCTCGGCGACGGTCATGTGTGGGAACAGGGCGTAGTCCTGGAACACGGTGTTCACATCGCGTTCGTAGGGGGCGAGGGCCGTCACATCGCGCCCGCCGAGGAGGATGGCGCCGGCGGTGGGCGATTCGAAGCCGGCGATCATGCGCAGGACGGTGGTCTTGCCGCTGCCGCTCGGGCCGAGGAAGGAGAAGAATTCTCCGTCGGCGATCTCGAGGTCGACGCTGTCGACTGCGACGACCTCGTGCGGGCCGGAGCCGAACGCCTTCCGCAGGCCGACCAACTGGATGGCAGCAGGCACGGGGCGACGCTAGCCGAGTATCCGGACGCCCGAGTCGACCCGCAGAGTGGCGCGTCGCGCCCGGCTGCACGTGGCGCGGCGGCCGCTACTGTCGGCGTTCGGCGAGGGGGGATGCCATGGCAGCGGTGAAGGGTCCGGGGGTCGAGTCGCATCCGGGTGCGGTGGCGGTCGAGCCGGCGCGCCGACGGGTGCGTGTGAAGGCCGACGATGTGTGGGTGGCCGACAGTGATCGTGCGCTGCTGCTGTTCGAGTTCGGGTTCACGCCGCGCTGGTACCTCCCACTCGCCGATGTTCGGGCTGATCTGCTCACGCCGAACGGTCGGGTCACCGACACGCTGGGTCGCGGGCCAGCGCGCTGGTACGACCTGCAGCTGGCGGGTCGCACGATCACCGACGCCGCATGGGACCATCCGTCGCCGCCGGCCGAGTGCCCGTCGATCGATGGACATCTGTCATTCGAGTGGAACCTGATGTCGGCATGGTTCGAGGAGGACGACGAGATCATCGTCCATCCGCGTGATCCCTACACACGGGTCGATGTGCTGCGGTCGTCGCGCCATGTGACGGTGGCGTTCCAGGGTGTCACCCTCGCCGACTCGACGTCGCCGCTCGTGCTGCTCGAGACCGGTGCACCGACGCGCTACTACCTGCCTGCCAGCGATGTCGATGCGCAGTACCTGCTGCCGAGTGATTCGTTCACCTGGTGTCCGTACAAGGGGCGGGCCACGTATCGCCATGTGCGCATCGGCAACACCGTGTATCGCGACCTGTTCTGGACCTACGAGGAGCCACTGCGCGAGGTCGAGCGCCTCGTCGGCCATCTCTGTCCCTTCAACGAGTTCCTCGACATCACCGTCGACGGGGTGTTGCTCGATCGACCGGTGAGCAAGTGGGCCTTCGGTGGCCCGAACGCGTACACGTTCCGCGACGGTGATGCGATGTGGGATCCCACGGCCGACATCGAATGGCGCGGCGACGATCCGGGTGTGCACCGGTGAGGAGGATCGGGTCTGGTCGTCGAGGGTAACGACCGGTAACATCGCTGCCCGTGTCTGGCCGCAATGCACCGCGCGTGATGTACATCGGCCTCGACGCGTGCGACGCCGGAATCATCGAGCGGCTGGCGCGTCAGGGTCGGTGCCCCACGTTCGCGTCGCTGTTCGCCGAGGCAGCGGTGGTGCCGACCGTTGCGCCGTACGGCACCTTCGTCGGTTCCTCGTGGATGACGATCACCATGGGTCGAGATGTCGCTCGGCACCGTTATTGGAACTGGACCGAGGTCGATCCGCAGACCTACGAGGCGCAGGGTACGACACCTCGTTCGGCGGTCGGTGTGCCGTTCTGGGAACAGGTCGCCGGGGCAGGTCACCGCGTAGCCGTGCTCGATGTGCCGCACATGGGTGTGCCCGAATCGTTCAACGGGGTGATGCTGAAGGAGTGGGGCTGCCACGATCGCCACGACGGCACTGCGGCGTATCCGCCGGCGCTGCTCGATGAACTCGACCAACTGGTCGGTCGTCACCCGCTGGGATGTCGCGACCATCCCGGCGGTTCGGATGCATTCGCGCCATGCGATTACACACTGCGCGATGGTGCCTATCGGAACCTCGACGAGGAGCATCGACTTGCCGATCTGCTCCGTGCTGGCGTCGACGCAAAGCATCGGGCGACGGTGCACCTGCTCGACAAGGAGCGGTGGGACCTGTTCATCAGCGTTCTCGGCGAAGGGCACTGTGCGGGACATCAGTTCTGGCATGTACACGATCCTGCGCATCCTCGCCACGACC
>JBJSXI010000055.1:0-3561 GCA_046086305.1 Ilumatobacteraceae bacterium | reverse complement strand
GCCGTGAAGGCGCCCGGGTTCGGCGATCGCCGCAAGGCGATGCTCCAGGACATGGCCGTGCTCACCGGTGGACAGGTCGTCAGCGAGGAGGTCGGTCTCAAGCTCGAGAACGTCACCCTCGACCTGCTCGGTCGGGCCAAGCGCGTCATCATCACCAAGGACACCACGACGATCGTCGACGGTGCCGGTGAGACGGCCGACGTGCAGGGCCGGATCAGCCAGATCAAGACCGAGATCGACAATACCGACAGCGACTGGGACCGCGAGAAGCTCCAGGAGCGGCTCGCCAAGTTGGCCGGTGGTGTTGCGGTGATCAAGGTCGGCGCAGCCACCGAGGTCGAGCTGAAGGAGAAGAAGCACCGCATCGAGGACGCCGTGTCGGCAACCCGTGCGGCGATCGAGGAGGGTGTGGTCGCCGGTGGCGGCACCGCGCTCCTGCGAGCCCGTGGCGCGGTGGCCAAGGTCGTCGAGTCGCTGAGTGGCGACGAGGCAACCGGAGCGCGCACCGTGTGGGAGGCGCTCGTCGCCCCCGCTCGCTTGATCGCCGACAACGCCGGCCTCGAGGGCAGCGTCATGGTGCAGCAGGTCGAGGCCGCGAAGGGCACGACCGGGCTGAACGCAGCGACCGGCGAGATGACCGACCTGGTGAAGGCCGGCATCATCGACCCGGCGAAGGTCACCCGTGCGGCACTGCAGAACGCAGCGTCGATCGCTGCGCTCGTGCTGACCACCGAGTGCCTCGTCGCCGACAAGCCGGAGAAGAACCCGCCGATGCCCGCAGGCGGCGGCGGTGGGATGCCCGGCATGATGTGACGTCGTCGTCGACGTCGAAGTGTTCGACAGCCGCCCGTGTTCGCACGGGCGGCTGTTGCGTTTTCAGCCGAGCGACACGTTCCACGAGGCGACGAGCACGCCGAAGGCCTCAGGCCGCACCGGTCGGCCGATGAAGTAGCCCTGCACGAGATCGCAGCCCACCTCACGGCACATCGTCATCTCGTCGGCAGTCTCGATGCCCTCGGCGACCACTTTCAACCCGAGGGCCGCCGCGAGATCCACGGCGGCGCGGAACATGTTGCGCGTGCGCTCGATGTCGTGCTGATCGGCGTCGGCGAAGCGACGATCGGCCTTCAGCACCGTGAACGGGTACTCGCGGAGGCGGGCGAGGGTCGAGGTGCCCGAGCCGAAGTCGTCCATCGCCAACCCGAACCCCTTCAGACGAAGGCGGATCAGCACATCGAGCGCGTCGGCGAGACGATCCACCTCGGCCGTCTCGGTGATCTCGAGCACCCACCGGCTCGGTTCGGCGCCGGTGGTGAGGATGTGTGCGGCCCGGTCGGGCAGGGTGAGGTCGGCGAGGTCGAGCACCGACACGTTGATCGACACGGTCGGCAGTGCCTTCAGCGCAGGCACGTTGGCCCGATCACGAGCAGCAAGAGCGAGCACGGCATCGAGCAACTGGCCGCTGCGCCCCGCGGCCTCGATGGCCGGGACGAAGATCTCGGGTGATACGTGCTCGAACTCGGGGACGTCGAGTCGGACGAGAGCCTCGGCACCGACGACCAGGTTCGTGCGCGCGTCGAGGATCGGTTGGTACAGCAGATAGGCGCGACCTGCATCGAGGGCGCGCACGGCGGCCTCGGCCATCTGCACGCGCTCGTCGATCGGCTCGCCGGTCGAGCGCAGGCCGAACGCCGGCGTCTCGTCGAGGACGTCACGTCGGTCCTCGAGGATCGCGCGCAGCTGAGTGATGGTGGCCGACTTCGGGCACGCCCCGACGACGTTGAATCCGCTCAACTCGGCGACCCGACGTGCACCGCTGAGCACGGACTGGTCGGCACCCGTGAGCAGCACGAGGTTGGCGCCAGCATGTCGTTCGGCGAGCGCCCGCATGACGGTCATCCCGTCGGTCTCACCGAGCGACAGATCGAGCAGGATCAGATCGTGACGCTCGTCGATGTGGGTGCGGATCTCGACGAGGGTCGAAGCGGTCGTCGTCTCGTAGCCGAACGTCGAGGCCAGTGCGGTGAGCATCTCGCACATCGCCCGGTCGTCGTCGATGACGAGCAGGCGCGGCGGACGGGGCGGGGTCATGGGTGTCTCGTTCGGTCGGACGACGTGTCAGTTGCGGATACCCACGTGCTCGGTGAGCACACGGACCAAGTCGTCACGGGTGAACGGCTTGGCCAGCACGGCCACACCAGCGGCCTGGAGGGCCTTGATGCGGTCGCTGAACCCTGTCATGAACACTATTACCGTCGCCGGGAGCTGTTCGACGATCCGGCGAGCCAATTCGAGGCCGTCCATCTCGGCGCGCAGGTTGGCATCGGACACGACGAGCTGGGGGGCGAACTCCTCGACGGCCCGCAGCGCCTCGGCGGGTGTGGTGGCCACACGGGTCGCCATCCCGAGGTCTCCGAGCCACGCGGCGACCAGATCGGCGAGCGCCGGCTCGTCGTCGATGACGAGCACCCGCTGGACCGCCCACTCGCCGGTGGTCGCCGTCGGGTGGTGCACCGCCGCCTCGGCTGCTGGCGGCAGGTGCAGGGTGACGGTGGTGCCGACACCCTCGACGCTGTCGATCGACGCCCATCCGCCACTCTGCTGGGCGAAGGAGTAGACGGTCGCCAGCCCGAGCCCCGTGCCACTGCCGACCTGCTTGGTGGTGAAGAACGGTTCGAAGGCGCGGGCGGCGACCTCGGGGCTCATGCCCCGTCCGGTGTCGCTGATCGCGATCGACACCATCTCGCGCTCGTCGCCCTCGGGTGACGTGGCCGGACCGCGGGTGACCCGCAGGGTGATCGTCCCCCGACCGTCGATGGCGTCGCGGGCGTTGAACACGATGTTCAGCAACCCACTCGACAGGCGACCCTGATCGACCACGACGTCGAGTCCCGTGCCGTCAGCCTCGACGACGAACTGGTGGGCGGAGCCGATGGCCTGTTCGATCAGGGGGCGAAGTTCGCCGAGGTACGACGTGAGGTCGAGGGCCGAGGCTTCGAGTGGCTGGCTGCGGGCGAACGACAGCAGCGACTTGGCCACGACCGCACCGCGTTCGACGGCCTCGACTGCGCGACCCACGAAGGTGCGGGCCGTGTCGTCGCTCGAGACGACGGGCTGCTGCTCGAGCATCTGCAGATACCCGAGGGTGATGAAGAGCAGATTGTTGAAGTCGTGGGCGAGGCTGCCGGCCAGGACGCCGATCGCCTCCATCCGTTCCGACTGCGCCGAGCGCATCGCGCGATCGCGCTGTTCGGTCACATCGACGCACTGCAGGAACGACAGTCGCGGATCGGGGAGCGGTCGCACACCGATCTGGAAGATCCGCATCGCGTGACCCGGGTCGTCGGGGTCGCTGTGATGGTGCTGCAGCGTTCCCCCCGTGCCCGATCGGGCGTCGGTCAGGAGTCGTTCGAGGTCGCGGACGACGTCGGCATCAGTGGCGAACAGCGGCGAGTCGACCACCCGTTCTCCGACACCGACGGCGACGGGGTCGTCGTTGGAGATGACCACCCGGTCGTTGTCGTCGACAATGGCCGTCCAGCCGGGTGAGCCCTCGAGCGC
>JBJSXI010000054.1:0-6516 GCA_046086305.1 Ilumatobacteraceae bacterium | reverse complement strand
TCGAGCGGTGCCGTGAGTCCGAGGAGCATGATGTGGGAACCGCCCGGCTCGAGCGCGACCGTCTCGCCGGCGGGCAGGGGGATCGAGTCGACCTCCTGCATGGACATGCCATCCATACCCGACATGCCGTCACCCGACATGACCGTCTCGTGCAGTTCGGCGGCCATCGCGACACCTGCGTCGACGGACACGTCGAGCAGGGTGTCGTCGACGGGACTGGTGAGACGAAGATACGCCGCGCCGTTGTCGACGTTCATCGGACTCGTGCGGGCCCACGCACCCGTGATCTCGAGGGTGGCCTCAGAGTCGTCACCACAGGCCGCGCCGAGCACACTGACGAGACCGATGGCGACGAGGACACGGAGCGGGGACAGGGCGCGCAGATTCATGTGCCGAGTGTGCGGCGACACGGCTCCGCAAGCGACGGGACGACCGCCCCGGATCGATGGGACCTTGGTCCCGGTCAGCGTGTCTGGGTGCCGACCTTGAGGTCGCGGAACGGCGAGGTGGTGTCGATACCGGTGTCCTTGGGGAGACCGAGCACCCGCTCGCCGACGATGTTGCGCATCACCTCGTCGCTGCCCCCGGCGATGCGCGCCCCCGGTGTGCCGAGGACGAGCGCGTTCCACGCGAACGTGCCCCACTCGCCGCTGTCGGCAACGAGGCGCGGCCCGAGCACCGACGACACGAAGTCGCTGAGGCGCATCATGTTGAGGGTTCCGGCCAGCTTGGCGATGCTCAACTCGGGCCCGGGGAGTTGCCCGGCCTTGATGCGATCCATCGCCCGCTGGTTGTTGTACGCGGCGACCCGCTGGTGGATCATCAGGTCGGCGAGGCGCTGACGCACGATCGGGTCGTCGGCGAGACCGAAGTGGCGGACCATCTCGAGGACGCGTGTCGTCAGGTTGACGCCGCCACCGCCTCCGCCTCCCGCGCCGATCGCGGCGCGCTCGTTCATCAGCGTCGTCAGGGCCACGTGCCAGCCGTTGTTCACATCGCCGAGGCGGTGATCGTCACGGACGCGCACCTCGTTGAAGAACACCTCGTTGAACGACGCGCCACCGGTCATCTGGCGCAGTGGCCGGATCTCGACGCCCGGCGCGTGCATGTCGACGATGAAGCCGGTGAGACCCTTGTGCTTGGGGAGGTCGGGATCGGTGCGGGCGATGATCTCGCCGATGTCGCTGAACTGGGCGCCGGTGGTCCACACCTTCTGCCCCGTGATGACCCACTCGTCGCCATCACGTTCCGCCTTGGTCTGCAGGCTGGCAAGATCGCTGCCCGCACCCGGTTCGCTGAACAGCTGACATCCGACGACATCCGCGCGGTACATGCGCGCCAGATACTGCTCCTTGGCCGCTGCGCTGCCGTGGGCGAGGATCGTCGGGGCGACCATGCCGAGGCCGATCGTGAAGGCACCCTGGTTGGGGACCTCGTACTGCGCCTCGAGGCGCTGGAACGCCCGTTCGTACGCATTGGGCAGAGCCCGACCGCCGTACTCGGCGGGTCCACCGATCCACCCGAATCCTGCATCGAACTTCGTTCGGCGCCATTCGCACGCAGCCCGCACATCGGCCAACTCGGCGTCGCGGTCCTTCTCCTCGAACATGGCGACCGTGTCGGATCCCTCTCCCCACACGAATCGTCGCTCAGCCTGCTTGCGGGTGGCATGGGCGTCGAGGAACGTCCGTGCCTCGTGCTCGAACTGCTCGAGGGAGATATCAGCCATACCGGCACCGTACCGAACGCCCGGGTGGGGGGTCGATCCGTGCGCCGTCGGGGTCGGCCGAGCCGTTAGCGTCGCACCCGATGGCTCGGGTGGTGACGGTCGCAGCGGCGCAGATGGGTCCGGTCCAGCGCCACCACACGCGCGACGAGGTGGTCGACCATCTCGTCGCGCTGCTCCGCACGGCCCACTCGATGGGTGCCGAACTGGTCGTCTACCCGGAACTGGCGCTGACCACTTTCTTCCCGCGCTGGTACGTGCCCGATATCTCCGAGGCCGACCATTACTACGAACGGTCGATGCCCAACGCGCCCACCCAACGTCTGTTCGACGAGGCCCGCCGGCTCGGTGTGGGGTTCTGTCTCGGGTATGCCCTGCTCGACGACGACGGACGGCGCTGGAACGTGCAGACCCTCGTCGAGCGTGACGGCTCGGTGGTCGCCACCTACAAGAAGACCCACATCCCCGGGCACGAGACGCACGAGCCCGATCGACCCTTCCAGCACGCCGAGCGCTACTACTTCGAGCCGAGCCCTGACGGCTTCGGTGTGTGGAGGGCCTTCGGCGGTCTGGTCGGGATGGCCATCTGCAACGACCGGCGCTGGCCCGAGACGTATCGCGAGATGGGCCTGCAGGGGGTCGAACTGGTGCTCATCGGCTACAACACGCCGATCCACTACGTCCCCGATCCCAGCCAGGACGTCCTGCAGGGCTTCCACAATGCCCTCGTCATGCAGGCCGGGGCCTACCAGAACGGCACCTGGGTCGTCGGTGTCGCCAAGGGCGGGGTCGAGGAGGGGGTGGATTCGCTCGCCCAGTCGATGATCGTCGCACCGAGCGGCCAGATCGTCGCCCAGGCCCTCACGAGCGACGACGAGGTGATCGTCGCCCGCTGCGACCTCGACTGGTGCGCCCGGTACACGGGCACCCTGTTCGACTTCGACCGCTATCGGCGGCCCGAGGTGTACCGGCGGATCACCTCCCAGCGGGGTGTCGTCCGCCCGTGACACGTGCGCTGCGGCCGATTGTTTGACAAAATGTAAAACCGTGGGTGTCGGCTTCGTCCTCAACGGCACACCGGTCTCGGTGCGCCCCGATCACCCGCACCTCCTCGCGGCTCTGCGCGAAGAGCTCGACGTCACCTCACCCAAGGACGGGTGCTCGCCGTCGGGTCAGTGCGGGTGCTGCACGGTGCTCGTCGACGGCAAGGCCGTCGTCAGCTGTCAGCAGCCACTCGCCAAGATCGAGGGAAAGTCGATCACCACCCTCGAAGGGGTCGACCCCGTCGAACGCGATCGGTTCGCCAGTGCGTTCGCCGCGTGTGGCGGACTGCAGTGCGGCTTCTGCATCCCCGGGATCGTGATGCGCGCCAAGGCCCAGATCGACAAGAAGGGTGCGGCGCTCGAACGCGCCGACATGGCGCGCCACCTCGGTGCGCACCTGTGCCGATGCACCGGATACGTGAAGATCCTCGAGGCCATCGAGACGGTCGCCCGCGGTGGGGACACGACCACGGCACTGGCCTCGACGGTCGGTGGCCGGGGTGTGAAGTACGAGGCCGAGGAACTCGCGCTCGGTGATCGCGACTACGTCGACGACATCCGCGTGCCCGGCATGCTGCATGCCGCGCTGCACCTCACCGACCACGCGCGCGCCGACATCGTGGCCATCGACACCGCCGAGGCGGCAGCGGCCCCAGGTGTCGTCGCCGTGTTCACCGCCGCCGACATACCTGCCGAACTGCGCGTCGGTCTGATCCACAAGGACTGGCCGGTGATGATCCCCGTCGGTGGGCGCACCAGCTATGCCGGCGATGTCCTCGCCGTGGTCGTCGCTGCGACGCGCCAGCAGGCCCGCGACGCGGCGGCACTGGTGCGCGTCGAATACTCGCCGCTCGCAGTGGTGACCGATCCATTGGCTGCCCTCGAACCCGGTGCACCCGTCGCCGTCTGGGGCACCGACTCGAACGTGCTCAGCACCAGCACCTATCGCCGCGGTGATGTCGACGCAGCGCTCGATGGCTGTGCGCACCTCGTGCACGAGGTGTTCGTCACCCAGCGCATCGAGCACGCGTTCCTCGAGCCGGAGAGTTCGCTCGCCGTGCCGTCGGTACGCGACGGCGCACGTCACCTGCACGTCTACTCGGGCGGCCAAGGAGTGTGGGACGACCGCAACGACATCGCCCGGGTGCTCGGCCTCGACCATTCGCAGGTCACGGTCGAACTCGTCTCCAACGGTGGCGCCTTCGGTGGCAAGGAGGATATGAGCAACCAGGCCCATGCCGCGCTCGCCGCATGGCTGCTCGACCGCCCCGTGAAGTGCACGCTGTCGCGCGAGGAGAGCTTCCGCATCCACGCCAAGCGTCACCCGATCCGCCTCGAGTACTGGGCGGGCTGCGATGCCGACGGACATCTCGGCGCACTGCGTGTGCGTGCGGTCGGCGACAGCGGCGCGTACGCGAGTGTCGGTATGAAGGTGCTCGAGCGTGCCGCAGGACATGCGAGCGGCCCGTACCGCGTACCGGCGATCGATGTCGAGGCCATCGCCGTGCGGACAAACAACCCGATCTGCGGGGCGTTCCGTGGGTTCGGCGCCAATCAGGCCCAGTTCGCAATGGAAGGTGTCCTCGATCGCCTCGCCGAGAAGGTGGGCATCACAGGGTGGGAGATCCGTGCCCGCAACGTCATCCACCCCGGTGAGGTGTGGGGGCCGGGTCAGGTGATGGACGACGGTGCCGGGGGCGCGGCGGCGTGTCTCGAGCGCATCCGACCGGCCTACGACGCAGCGCGTGCTGCGGGCAAGGCGGTCGGTCTCGGTCTCGGGTTGAAGAACTCGGGCCTCGGCAACGGCTTTCGAGAGGTGTGCGGTGCAGTCGTGCGCTTCCGCAGCGAGGACGGACGCATCGAGGTGCGTCACGGCTGGACCGAGATGGGCCAGGGGGTGCACACCGTCGCGCTCCAGATCGCGGCAGAGGCACTGGATGTCGATCCGCAGCGCATCGACGTGATCGTCGACACCACCCGCGAACTCGGCTTCGGACAGACCACCGGATCGCGCGGCACCCTCATGGCGGCAGGGTCGGTGGCGGCAGCCTGCCGGGCCGCGCTCGCCGCCGACTGCGCGCCGGATGTCGATCACGTCGGTGAGCACGTCGTCGACTGGACCCATCACCTCGGTGATCCTGAGCATCCCAACCCGACGATCCATGCCGCATTCGGCTACGCCGCACAGATGGTCGTCGTCGACCGCGACTCGGGTGACATCGAACGGGTCCTCGCTATCCACGACGTCGGCCGTGCGGTGAACCCACTGCTGTGCGAGGGGCAGATCGAGGGAAGTGTGCACATGGGCCTCGGCTATGCGCTCACCGAACAGTTCCCCCACGACCCCGAGACGGGATTCCCGCTCAACACGACGCTGCGCTCACTCGGCATCCTGCGGGCGAAGGATGTGCCGCCGATCGACGTGGAGCTCGTCGAGGTGCCCCAGCCGCGTTCGCCCTTCGGGATCAAGGGGGTCGGTGAGATCGGCCTCGTCCCGACCGCACCGGCGGTCGCAGCGGCCCTGCACGACCTCGACGGCGTGTGGCGCAACGAACTCCCGATGCGACCGACCGCCGACGCATGAGTGCCGTCACGGCCGGCATGGTGTGCGGCCACCACCATCTCTACTCCGCGCTCGCCCGTGGGATGCCGGCGCCGCCGCGCCAGCCGATGTCGTTCCCCGAGATCCTCGAACTCGTCTGGTGGCGTCTCGACGTCGCGCTCGACGCCGACATGATCCGCTGGTCGGCGATGCTCGGTGCACTCGAGGCACTCGAGTGCGGCACGACGGCGATCATCGACCACCACGAGTCACCCGGGTGCATCGAGGGCAGTCTCGACATCATCGCTGCAGCGTGCGCCGAGGTCGGTGTGCGGACCAATCTCTGCTATGGCGTCACCGACCGCCACGGCCCTGATGGCGCGCGACGTGGCCTCGAGGAGAACGAGCGCTTCCTGCGCGCCGGCGGTCGCGGCATGGTGGGGGTGCACGCCGCGTTCACGTGCGGCGACGACACGCTCACTGCGGCCGCCGACCTCGCGCGCGACCGCGGCGTCGGCGTACACATCCACGTCGCCGAGGGCATTGTCGACATCGCTGCGGGGGAGCGGCTCGAACCACTCGCGTCCGACGATTGGTTGCTCGTGCACTGCGTCCACCTCGACCGACCGTTGCCCGGCACGATCGCCCACAATCCGCGCAGCAACATGAACAACGGTGTCGGCTACGGGCGGCCGACCGAGCGCGCCAACCGCGTCGTCCTCGGCACCGACGGCATCGGTGCCGACATGCTCGAGGAAGCCCGCCTCGCGTACGTGCGGCTGCGCGAGTTCGACCTCACCGCCTCACCCGAGCGGGTCTGGGCGTGGCTCGACAACGGCTACGCGTACTTCCCCGAGGCGCGCCACGACCGAGTGACATGGACACATCTGCATGCGGACGACCCCTGGCACGTCGCGTTCAGTCCCGGTGTGCGGGCCGTGCACGTCGAGCGCGCCGACGGCGAGGTGCTGCTGCGCGACGGGCGGTCCACCAGGGTCGATGGCGCCGAGGTACGTGCCAAGGCCGCCGAGCAGGCGGCGCGTCTGTTCAGCCGACTGTGAGGGGCCACTAGCGTGCCCGCCATGAACACGCCCGTCGCGCTGTACCTGCAGGATGCCCACCGGATCCGCGAGGGGATGGACATCGTGCGCTACGCCGAGCAGAAGGGCTTCCACGCCGTCTGGCAGGCCGAGAGCCGACTCGTG
>JBJSXI010000053.1:0-7119 GCA_046086305.1 Ilumatobacteraceae bacterium | reverse complement strand
GCTGCTGCCGAGCCGTAGATGAACACGGTGAACATCAGACCGAGATTGACGTTGCTGTTCAGACCTGCCATGACGACTCCGCCGAGCGCACCGATCGCCGCAGCCAGACCCCAGCTCACCATGAGAACGACGCTGGTGCGGATACCGGCGAGACGTGCGCTCTCGCTGTTGCTCGCAACGGCGCGCATCGCGAGGCCGAACTTGGTGTGGTTGAACAGCACCCACAGGAGCCCCGAGATGACCAGCACGAGCCCGAGGATGCCGACCCGCTCGATCCGGATCGCGGCGCCGAAGACCTGCCACAGGTCGTCGGGCTCGGACGGGAACAGGCTCGGGAAGCTCCGCTGCTTACTGCCGATCCCCGAGTTCGGAAGCTGCTGACCACCCCAGATCGCGCCGTCGAGCCAGTTGAAGAACGTGAACAGTCCGAGTGTCACGACGAACACGGCGAACGGCGACTTGCGCGACACCGGCCTGACCAGCGCGACCTCCGACGCAGCACCGACGACGAACCCCACCCCCATTCCGAGGAGCGTGGCCCACCACACCGGGATCCCCCACTCTCCGAACTGATACACGCAGTAGGCCGCGAACAGCGCCATCTCACCCTGGGCGAAGTTGAGGTGACCGGTCCCGCGGTACGCGATCACCAGTCCGAGTGCGATGAGTGCGTAGACGCTGCCGTAACTGAGTCCGTCGACGAGTCGTTGGAGCAGGAGGGCGATGTCCATCAGTACCCCAGGTACGCCTTGCGGATCGCGTCGTCGGCGCCGAGTTCTGCTGCCGTGCCGGTGGCGACGATCCGTCCGGTCTCGAGCAGGTAGACACGACTGGCGATCTTCAGGGCGAGATGAGCGTTCTGCTCGACGAGCAGCACCGCCAGGCCCTCTTCGCGGTTCAGGCGTCCGAGCACGTCGAAGAGCTCGTGGGTGATGATCGGCGCGAGGCCGAGGCTCGGTTCGTCGCACAACAGCAACGTGGGTCGGCTCATCAGGGCGCGGGCGATCGCGAGCATCTGCTGCTCACCCCCACTGAGGCTGCCGGCGCGCTGCTGGCGTCGCTCGGCAAGCCGTGGGAACACCGTGAACCACTTGTCGATGTCGTGACGCACGTCGGCAGAGCGATGGCGGGTGTATGCGCCGGCGAGCAGGTTGTCCTCGACGCTCAACTCGGGAAAGGTGCCCCGCCCCTGCGGGACCTGGGCCACGCCGGCTCGCACGATCTGGTCTGCGCTCGACCGGGAGATGTTCTTCCCGCCGAACTCGACGACGCCCTGGCGCGGGATGAGGCCGCTCAGGGCGCGCATCGTGGTCGTCTTGCCGGCGCCATTGGCCCCGAGCATGACGACCAACTCGCCATCGCCCACCTCGAGATGCACGTCGTCGAGCACGGCCACCGGTCCGTACCCGGCGGTCAGCCCTGCGACGCGCAGCAGGCTCACGACGACGTCCCGAGATAGGCCTCGACGACCGCCGGGTCTGCTTGCACCTCGGCGGGCGTGCCGTCGGCGATCTTGCGTCCGAACTCCATGGCGACGACCCGGTCGCTGATGTTCATCACCATCGAGACATGGTGTTCGACGAGTAGCACGGTGAGCGAGAACTGGTCGCGGATCCGCCGGATCGTCGTGCCGAGTTCGTCGACCTCCCCGTGGGTCAGTCCACTCGCCGGCTCGTCCATCAGCAAGAAGCTCGGCCGAGCGGCGAGTGCCCGGGCGATCTCGAGCCGCTTCAGCGTGCCGAAGGGCAGACCCATCGCCGGGCGGAACGCGAGCGGCCCGAGGCCGAGCTGGACGAGCAGGTCGCCGGCGAAGTCGCGGGTCTCACGGTTCTCACGCGCAGCACCGAGACGGAGCAGCGCACGGGTGAACCCGACACGGCCCTGACTGTGCGCGCCCACCATCACGTTCTCGAGCAGCGACATCGTCGGGAACAGGGCGAGATTCTGGAACGTCCGGGCGATCCCGAGCCGGGCGATGCGGTGGGCGGGCACCTCGAGCAGTTCGGTCCCCCGATAACGCACCGACCCAGACTCGGGTTGGTAGATGCGGCTGACGACGTTGAACATCGTCGTCTTGCCCGCACCGTTCGGGCCGATGAGACCGCAGATGTGACCATCGGCGATCGAGAAGGACAGCCCGTCGAGCGCGACGATGCCACCGAATCGCACCGTGACGTCGTTCACCTCGAGCACTGCATCCCCCACTCGCCGGGTCAGCGCACCCGGACCTCCGCAGGGTAGTCGCGTCGCGCAAGGCCCCGAGGAGTCCAGCTGCGGGTCATCGGGCCCGAGGACGCGCGGTCACTCGTGCCAGTCGAGGACCACACGCATCGCCGCTTCGAACTCCTCGAACGACATCTGCCGCTTGGTCGTGGCGATCAGCTCGGCATCGGACCCCACCAGATACCGGAGCCGTCCCGGCTCGTCGGTTGCTGCATCGACGATGACCCTGGCGACCTCACGGGCATCGGCCGGCTCGCCGCCGACCAGTCGACGCTGCGCCTCGCGGAACCGGGCGAATCTGCGGTACTCGTCGGTGTCGGGGGTCATCGCCGCCGCGTGGAGACTGTTGTCGCCGAGACGTGTGGAGAACTGACCCGGCTCGACGATCCGCACCCTGATCCCGCGCTGGGCGAGTTCGAAGTGCATCGCCTCGCTGATCGCCTCGAGTGCGTGCTTGCTCGCCGCATACAGGCCGCTGTAGGGCGCGCCCACGAGGCCGGCGACCGAACCGACGTTGACGATCGCGCCCCCACCGTGTTCGAGCATGTGCGGCACGACCGCTCTGACGACCCGCACGACACCGTGCACATTGGTGTCGAACTGTCGGCGCACCTCGTCGTCGGAGAGGAGGTGGACCGCGCCGAACACCTCGATCCCCGCGTTGTTGACGACGATGTCGACATGGCCTTCGCGTTCGATCACGGCGCCGATCGCGGCCACCACACTCGCGTCGTCGCACACGTCGAGTTCGATCTGGTCGATGTCGGGACGCGATGCCAGGAGGGCCGACGAACCGGGACGGCGCATCGTGGCAACCACGCGATGTCCGCGGTCGGCGAACTCGAGCGCCGCCAACTCGCCGAACCCGCTGCTGCATCCCGTGATGAGGACGACGCGTCGGGTGTTCACAGCAGGTCGCGCAATGTCTCGAGCGTGTGCAGCGGATCGCCGACCGGCGTGACCGACAGCATGGTGACACCCGCCTCGCGATAGGCCGCGATGCGTTCACGCACGTACTCGCGCGGTCCGACGAGATTGGTGTTGCGCAACATCTCGATGGGCACCTCGGCAGCCGCTTCGTCCTTCTTGCCCGACAGGTACAGGTCCTGGATGGCAGCGGCCTCGCGCTCGTAGCCATACTGGCGACAGATCGTGTTGTAGAAGTTCTTGTCGCGCGCCCCCATGCCACCGACGTACAACGCGACGCTCGGCCGTGACGCATCGAGGATGCGGTCGGCGGCATCGCCCGTGAGCGACTCGTCGATGGCGACCATCCCGCCCGCCGAGATCTGCAGGGGTCCGAGCGACGGGTCACGGCGGGACAGTCCCGCCGCGAGGTCGTCGCCCCACACACGGCGGTACTTCTCCGGCTCGAAGAAGATGGGAATCCATCCATCCGCGTACTGAGCCGTCGCGGCAACGCTCTTGCCCATCAGGCTCGCCCACCAGATCGGGATGTCGGGGCGGACGGGATGGTTGATGATCTTGAGCGGCTTGCCGAGTCCCGTGCCCCGCTCGGCGGGGAGGGGGACATCGACGGTCTGCCCGTGGTACTCGAACTTCTCCTCACGGCGCCAGATCATCCGACACGACTCGATGTACTCGCGGATCCGCACCATCGGCTTCTCGAAGGGCACACCGTGGAACCCCTCGATCACCTGTGGTCCCGATGCACCGAGGCCGAGGTTGAACCGGCCATTGCTGACGAAATCGCAGCCCGCCGCGGTCATCGCCATCAGCGCAGCCGTACGGCTGTACACGTTGACGATCGCCGTACCGATCTCGACGCGCTCGGTGCGTGCGGCGAGATACCCGATCTGACTGATCGCATCGAAGCTGTACGCCTCGGGCACCCACACCACATCGAGGCCGGCCTTCTCCATCGCCACCACGCGGTCGACGGCCTCGTGGAATCCGCCGCTGTAGTTGATCATCGTCGACAACTTCATGGCATCGACCCTAGAGCGGCCGGTTGAGGTTGCCCGACCGGAACCCCTCGAGATCGAGGGTCACGTAGGCGTATCCCTGCGCCGACACGGCCTCGACGACCTCGTCGCGACGGTCGACGACACGACCGAGATCGTCGATCGGCACCTCGATGCGCGCCGTGTCGCCATAGTGGCGAACCCGGAGTTGGCGGAATCCGAGCCGCCGGAGCGCGGCCTCGGCCCGGTCGATCCTGCCGAGCAGTCCGACCGACACGGCGTCGCCGTACGGGATACGACTCGCGAGACAGGCCATCGCCGGCTTGTCCCAGGTACGCAGACCGAGCCGGCGCGACGCCTCGCGCACATCTGCCTTGGTGAAACCCGCCGCGACGAGCGGGAACTCGGCCCCCGCCTCCATTGCGGCACGCTGACCGGGACGGTGATCGCCGAGGTCGTCGACGTTGACACCGAGTAGCACCGTGGCATCCTCCGCCGCAGCGATCGGTGCGACGACGCGCATCAACTCGGCCTTGCAGTGGTAGCAGCGGTCGAGATCGTTGCGCCGATATGCGGCATCTTCCATCTCGTGTGTGGCGACCGGGGTCCACCGCAGGCCCCACTCGGCTGCCAGTGACCGACAGTCGGCCTCCTCGTCGCCGGCGAGGGATGGTGACACGGCGGTGACGGCATGAGCATCAGTGCCGAGCGAGCGAGCGGCAATCGCGGCGAGGAAGGCCGAGTCGGCGCCACCGCTGAACGCGACGACGACACGCTCGAGCCGTCGCAGGTCGGCCTCGAGCGCGGCGATCATCGTGTCGAGGGAGCGGACGTCCATCACCGGCATCACGCTACCCACCGGGTGCACACCGACACGGCGGTGTCACGGTCGACCGCTTGCCAACGGGCGTACAGTTGGGATGGACCTGCAAAGGAGGCCACGTGTTCCGCTTCGGCTTCTCGTTCCTTCCCCTCCTCGTCATCATCGCCGTGGTCGTCGCCGCCGTGCGGGCCAGAGGTGCGTCTCGACAGGGCCCCGACCGACCCGTGGTCGACACCACCGGCCGGTCACGTCCGGAGGGGCCCGCACCGACCGCCCCGCCGCCACCGACGACGCTCACCGGCACGTCGTTGTCCGCGCTCGCCGCACTCGACCGATGGGTCGCGGCCGGCCTTGTCTCGCCAGAGCAGGCCGCCGCGATCAGGGCCGCCGAGGCACCCACGGTCGTCGGGCCGACCGTCGAACCGGTTCGCCGACGCGTCCCGGTGGTGGCCGAGGCACTCGGGTATCTCGGGGGCGTCCTCGGCATCGTCGGCTTCTCGATCTTCATCGCCCGGTTCTGGTCGGATCTGGGTGTCGGCGGACGCCTCGCGACGTCGCTCGGCGGCACGGCCGCCTTCGTCGTGGGTGGCGCGCTCGTACGCGAGCAGTCCGAGGCATCACTCGCCCGACTGCGCGGGTTCCTGTGGCTCGCCGCAACCGCCGCCGCCGGTGTCGCCGGCGGTGTGGTCGCCCGTGACCTGTTCGACAGCGAGACGACGAACACCACGGCGTTCGCTGTCGCCGTCGCGGTGACACTCGTCGGCGCGGTGTTGTGGGGTCTGCGTGACCGACCGGCGCAGGCCGTCTCGACTCTCATCGGCGTGCTCGTGGCCACTGCCACGGGGGTGTCCGACATCTCGTCACTGCCGTGGGCCGGCCTCGCGGTGCTCGCCGTGGCCGGTCTCATCGCGGCGACCGGGCTCATGCGCATCGGGCCGATCCCGTGGATCGCGACGGTCATCGGCGCAGGCGGCAGCCTCGTCGGCGCCGCGATGACCATCGAGGACTGGCGGGGCCCGGGCCTGCTCATCGCGACCACCGTCGCGGTCGGCGTTGCGTCACTGACCCAGCTCCGGCCGCTGCGCCTGCTGCCCCACGAACGGGTGCTCCTCTATGTGCTCGCCGCCGTTGCGCTCATGCAGCTCATCCCGAACGTCATCACCTACTTCGCCGATGACGCAGGCATCGTCACCGGGCTCGCGATGTGGCTGAGCGGCGTTGCACTCATCGCGATCGCCGCACGACGACTCGTGCGCACGCCGGTGCTCGTCGAGATCGCCGGTGGCCTCGTGCTCGTCGGCGGGGCTGCCGTCACCGGATTCCGCGCCGTCGGCTTCGCGACGATCTTCGGACTCGTCACCGCCGTCGCCCTGCTGGTCGTGGGCATGCTTCCCGGACGGGTGCTCATGTCCGTGTTCGGCTCGCTCGGACTGCTCGTCAACGTGCCGTGGTCGGTCCAGCACTTCTTCCCCGGCGAGGATCGTGCACCACTGCTGATCGCCGTGTCGGGTCTGCTCCTCGTCGCGGTTGCCGTCCTGCTCACCCGGCTCGGTGGACGGTTCCGCAGCGAACTCGGGAACTGACACCGCGCGCCCGTCTCCGGTACGGTGCGCGCATGAGTCAACTCGGCTACGACGGACGCGCCGTCATCATCACCGGCGCAGGTGGCGGTCTCGGTCGCCAGCACGCACTCCTCATGGCATCGCGAGGTGCCCTCGTCGTCGTGAACGACCTCGGTGGCGCCGTCGACGGCAGCGGGAGCGACAAGGGTGCAGCCGAACGTGTCGCCGACGAGATCCGTGGGCTCGGGGGTGAGGCGGTCGCCGACACGAACTCGGTTTCGACACCCGAGGGCGGCGCCGCCATCGTGCAGACCGCGCTCGATGCGTACGGGCGCGTCGACGTCGTCATCAACAACGCCGGCATCCTGCGCGACAAGGCGTTCCACAACATGGAGCCCGACCTCGTCGACCCGGTGATCGACGTCCACCTGAAGGGTGCCTTCAACGTCACGCGTCCGGCGTGGCGGATCATGCGCGAGCGCGGGTACGGGCGCGTCGTCAGCACCTCGTCGGCGGCAGGCGTGTTCGGCAACTTCGGCCAGGCCAACTACGGCGCGGCGAAGATGGGCCTCGTCGGCTTCACCCG
>JBJSXI010000052.1:0-19628 GCA_046086305.1 Ilumatobacteraceae bacterium | reverse complement strand
GTGCGCGCTCGACGGGTGGTACTCGGTGCGGCTCCCTGCGGGATGTTCGCGGGTCCATTCGGCAAATTGCTCGCAGCGCTGCGTGCGCGACCCCCACTTCTTCCGGCTCATCACCGCTTGGGGAAATCCGCCCTGCATGGTGAGCAGCTGGAGCACCGTGACATCGGCCTTGCCATTGGCCCCGAAGGCCGGCACGTAGCGGACGACGGGCGCCGTGAGGTCGACGCTGCGATCGGCGAGGTGAGGGAGCAGCGCCGTGGCCGTGAGGGTCTTGGTCGCCGAGAAGATGAAGAAGCGGGCGGACTCGTCGGCCGTGCCGTACGTGCGCTGATCGACGATCCGACCGTTCACTGCGATCGCCGACTGGGCGGCACTGAGCAGTCCGGCATCGATCTCCTGCTCCACTCGGCGGTGGAGATCGTCGAGTCGCGAACGGTCGAGCCGGAGTTCTCGGGGCACCGCCGTACAGTACGGGAGCTGTCGACCCGTCGGCGATCCTCACCTGCGAGACTTCCCGGGTGAGCGAGCCGACCTCTGCTGCGTGGGCTGCACTTCGCGAGGTCGTTCGGCCGAGGGACCTCCGTGCGCTCTTCGCCGCCGACCCGGGACGGGCCACCCGGTATCTACACACCGTCGGCGACCTGCGCGTCGACTGGTCCAAGCACCTCATCGACGACGAGGTACTCGCCCGTCTCGTCGATCTGGCAAGTGCTGCGGGAGTCGAACGACGACGTGACGCGATGTTCTCCGGCGCGGTGATGAACTCGACCGAGCAGCGTGCCGCACTTCATGTCGCCCTCCGCGCGCCACGAACGAGCTCGATCGAGGTCGACGGTGTCGATGTCGTCCCTCGGGTGCACGAAGTGCGCGAGCGGATGGCGGTCTTCGCCGAGCGGATCCGAAGCGGTGAATGGCGTGGAGCAACCGGCCAGCGGATCACCTCGGTCGTCAATGTGGGGATCGGGGGAAGCGACCTCGGTCCGGCGATGGCCGTCGCGGCGCTCCGGCCGTATGTCGATCCGCACCTCGACCTCAGGTTCGTGAGCAACGTCGACGGAGCCGATGTGCGGTCGAACCTCGCCGGACTCGACCCACAGACCACGCTCGTCATCGTCAGCTCGAAGACGTTCACGACGCTCGAGACACTCACCAACGCGCGTGTCGTACGGCGTTGGCTCACCGACAGCCTCGGACCCGACGCCGTTGCTCGCCATGTCGTGGCCGTGACGACCAACACGGCTGCTGCTCGCGACTTCGGCATCGAGACCGACAACGAGTTCGGCGGGAACACCTTCGGATTCTGGGAGTGGGTGGGTGGTCGTTACTCGGTCGATTCGGCGATCGGCTTGCCGCTCATGGTCGGCATCGGTGCCGCTGCCTTCGACGAGTTCCTCGGCGGATTCCGCATCATCGACGAACACTTCTGCACCGCACCGATCGACGCGAACGTGCCGATCCTGATGGCGATGCTCGGGGTGTGGTACCACTCGGTGCTCGGTGCGGAGTCGCGCGCCGTCCTCCCGTATTCACACGACCTCCGGCGGTTCCCCGCATTTCTCCAACAACTCGACATGGAGAGCAATGGCAAGTCGGTGAGAGTCGATGGCGCACCAGTGACCACGTCGACCGGCCCGATCGTCTGGGGTGAACCGGGGACCAACGGGCAGCACGCCTTCTTCCAGCTCCTGCACCAGGGCACGCACCTCATTCCTGTCGACTTCATCGGCTTCGCCCGATCGGCCGAGGGTCTCGACGATCAGCACGACCTGTTGATCGCCAACATGTTCGCTCAGGGTGAGGCGCTCGCATTCGGGCGCACCGCCGCAGAGGTCGAGTCGGCGGGAGTCCCCGCACATCAGCGGGCGCACCGCGTGTTCCCCGGATCACGGCCCAGTACGACGATCCTCGCTCCGGCACTGACTCCGTCGGTCCTCGGACAGTTGATCGCGCTCTACGAACACATCGTGTTCGTCCAGGGAATCGTGTGGGAGATCAACAGCTTCGACCAGTGGGGTGTCGAACTCGGCAAAGAACTGGCGACATCGATCGTCGAGGACATTACCTCACCGAGTGACCGTCGACGCGACGCGTCGACGGCAGGGCTCATCGACTGGTACCGCGCGCACCGCCGCTGATCGTGGCGAAGACGGAGCACAGGTAACGCCCCTCGGCAAATCCGATCGGATGATCGACAGGATGTCCCGTGCGGCGGCGCACGTCGAGTTCGAATCCCGCGAGGCCCGCCGATCGTCGCATCGTGCGCTCCAACTCCTCGACGGTGATGCGGCTCGTGCACGACGACTGCACCACGGTGCCACCGTCGGATGTGACCGCTGCGGCGAGGGCCGTGAGCCGGCCGTGGGCGGCGAGCGCACCGGCCACCTGATCCTGACGTGAGGCGAACGACGGCGGATCGATGACGACCACGTCGAACCGATCGCCACGGCGTCCGAGATCGGCGAGGACGTCGAAGGCATCGGCCACGACGCTCGTGTGCGCACACGCCGCGACCCGAGGGAGGTGGCGGTTCGCAGCGAGATTGCGTGCTGCAACCTCGAGTGTCGGCCCGCTGAGGTCGACCGAGACGACCTCGGTCGCTCCGCCAGCCGCAGCGTGGACCGTGAATCCACCGGTACTGGCGAACAGGTCGAGGACGCGCCGACCAGCGACCATCGTCGCCACGAGCGCGCGGTTGTCGCGCTGGTCGAGGAAGTGGCCGGTCTTCTGGCCATGCACGACGTCTGCCTCGAAGTACAATCCGCACTCGAGGAATGGCACCAGCCCGGTGGACAGTGACCCGCGGATGACGTCGCCGTCGGCATGGCCGCGCAGTCCGTCGACGGGGAGTGCACGGGCGAGGCGCAGGACCACGGCGGTCGGATGGATCGCTTCGTCGATCACACGGACGACATCGTCGAGGTGCGTCATCCAGGCGACCGTGTACACCTTCAGCACGACGACGTCGGCATAACGATCGACCACCAGACCCGGCATTCCGTCGTTCTCGCCGTTCACGAGCCGCAATCCAGTCGTGTCACCCCGTCGGGTGAGGTCCTCGCGGCGCGCGAGGCAGGCCGCCAGCCGGCTCCTCCAGAATCCGAGGTCGATGGGGAGGGGCGAGCCGACGTGGAGGATCCGGATCCGGATCGGGCTCGACGGGTCCCACAGGCCGATCGCAGCGAACCGACGTCGCTCGTCGAAGACCACGGCGAGGTCGCCTGCCCGGCCGGCCGGCGTGGCGGAGCGGACGGAGTCGGCATAGACCCACGGATGGCCGCCGCGTACCTGGCGCAGCGCATCGGGGGTCAGTCGCACGGCGAGGCGGCTCGACGACGGATCTGGCACGCCGGCAGGGTAGGGGCTGCGCGATCGAGACGCAGATCGGGCAGACTCCTCGTCATGCAGCTCGAGCGGGTGGGTGTCGTCGGATCGGGTCTCATGGGCGCGGGTATCGCCGAGGTGTGCGCTCGGGCAGGTCTCGACGTGATCGTCCGCGAGGTCGATCCGGCAGGGTGCGAGGCGGGACGTGCCCGTCTCGTGAGCAGCCTCGACCGGGGGGTGCGCTCGGGCAAGCTCAGCGAGGACGAACGCGATGCCGCAGTGGCCCGGTTGGCGTTCACCACCGATCTCGCCGATTTCGCCGACCGCCAGCTCGTCGTCGAGGCGATCGTGGAGGACGAGTCGGCGAAGACAGCAGTCTTCCGTGAGCTCGACCGCCATGTCAGCGATCCGACGGCGATCCTCGCCAGCAATACCAGTTCGATCCCGATCATGAAGCTCGGGATCGCGACGGCTCGACCCGAGCAGGTGATCGGGATCCACTTCTTTAACCCGGTGCCGATCCTCCGCCTCGTCGAGCTCGTCACCTCGCTGCTCACCTCGGTCGACACCGCCGCGCGGGCCGACATGTTCGCCCGCGAGACGCTCGGGAAGCGGGTGATCCGCAGTCAGGACCGTGCCGGGTTCGTCGTCAACGCCTTGCTCATCCCCTACCTGCTCTCGGCGATCCGGATGCTCGAATCGGGGTTCGCGACGGCCGACGACATCGACTCGGGCATGGTCGAGGGATGTAATCATCCGATGGGCCCCCTCCGGCTCACCGACCTGATCGGTCTCGACACGACGATGGCTGTCGCCGAGAGTCTGTACGCCGAGTTCAAAGAGCCGCTCTACGCGTCACCGCCGCTGCTCTCGCGGATGGTCGAGGCGGGATTGCTCGGCCGCAAGTCCGGTCGCGGCTTCTACGACTATCAGGGCGGGAGCCGCTGACCGATGCCCGACGCACTCGAGCGGGTGACGAATCTCCTCGCCCTCCTCCTCGAGACACGCGTCCCGCTCACCCTCGAGCGGATCGCGACCGAACTGGCCGGTCAGTACCCGTCGGGGGAGTCGGCGCGTCGCGGTGCATTCGAGCGTGACAAGGCGATGCTCCGCGAGATCGGCGTCCCGATCGAGTCGGTGGTCCTCGCCGGCGGCGATGCCGGCAAGTCGGCGTACCGGATCGACCGGCACAGGTACGAGCTCGCCGACCTCGACCTCGAGCCCGACGAGCGTGCCGCGCTCGAGTTCGCGGTCGCGGCGGCACGGTTGGCGGACGGCGAGTTCGGACTCCTGAAGCTCGGTGGCGATCGTGGGCGTTCGCCGGTCGTCGCGAACATCCCCGAACTCACCGACCTGCCGATCCTGCGCGAGGCGGTCGCCCAGCGCGCCGAGGTGGCGTTCGGCTATCACGGCTCGATGCGGCGGCTGCGGCCCTACGCCCTGCTGCTGCGCGAAGGGTTCTGGTACGTCATCGGCCACGATGTCGAACGCGACGCCGTTCGCACGTATCGGGTCGATCGGATCGAGGGGGCGGTCGACGTCGGCGCAGCGCAAGAGTTCGACCGGCCCCCCGGCTTCGACCCGCGCACGGTGTTCCCCTCCGATGCACGGGCACTCGGTGACGAGCCCGAGGCGCGTGCGCGCGTGGCGGTGTGGCCACCGTCGGCCCGCGAAGCCGCAGAGGGGGGCGACGTCGTCGAGTGGCGCCCCGACGGCTCGGTCGTCGTCGAGGTGCCGTGCGCCAATCGTGATGCGTTTCGATCGTGGGTGTTCGGCTGGGAGGCCGATGCCGAGGTGCTCGGCCCCGCCGAGGTGCGTGCTGATGTCGTGACGTGGCTCCGGGCGATGGCGGCATCGTCGTGACCCGGCACCGCACGGCCCGTTCGACCGGCGATCGCCTCCGCCGTCTGCTCGTGATGTTGCCGTGGCTGATGGAGCGGGGGGAAGCCCCGGTCGCAGAGATGGTCGAGCGTTTCGGGCTCACCGAGGCCGAGTTGGTGCGCGACCTCGAGCTTGCGGCGATGTGTGGTCTCCCGCCGTTCGTCGACGAGATGATCGATGTGTTCATCGACGACGGTGTGGTCTACGCCGGGGTGCCCCGGGTGTTCGTCCGTCCACTCCGTCTCACGGCTCCGGAGGGGTTCGGTCTCGTCGCCGCATCGCGTCTCGCGATGGAGCTCCCCGGCGCCGATCCGCACGGCGCCCTCGCCCGGGCGCTCGCCAAGCTCGAGCACGTCCTCGGCGGGCTCGGTGTCGTCGTCGACGTCGAACCGCCGGCCGTCACCGACGTCGTGATGTCGGCGGCGCAGCGGTGCGAGCGACTGCAGATCGGGTACTGGTCGGAAGGTGAGCGATTCTCCGAACGCGAGATCACACCACGGCGTGTGCTCGCCGATCGGGGGAACTGGTATGTCGTTGCCGACGATCACGCTTCCGGGGAGGAACGGATCTTCCGCCTCGATCGGATCGACGGGTGTGTACCGACAGGGGTGCTCGACGAGCCACGCGATGTCGACGCACCCGTCTCCGACGAGTGGTTCAAGGATGCTGATCTGCCGGCGGTCCGGCTGCTGCTCGCCCCGTCAGCCGGATGGGTGGTCGAGCGGTACCCGACACGCAGTGTGCGCGAGACCGCTGACGGGGTGGAGGTCGAACTGACCGTCACCCGTGAACGCTGGCTCCGCGAGCTGCTGCTCCGGCTCGGCACGGCAGCCCAGGTGGTCGAACCCGAGCGGTGGCGGGATCTCGGCGCCCGGGCCGCAGCAGCGGTGCTCGCCCGCTACGGCGACGGCGGGGCGAACGCGGCGAGTTGAGCCGTGTCGTGCACGCCGTGCTCACGCAGGAGATGAGGCAGCAGCGCAGCGGTCGCCTCGGCGTCGGCGAGCGCGTCGTGGGCGTGGTCGAGGGGGATGCCGTAGCGCGCACACAGGTCGCCGAGACGATGTGAGCGGGTGCGTCCCGGATCGAGTGCACGCGACATCACCAGTGTGCACACGGGATCGTTGATCGGAAGGTCGATCCCCGAACGGCGCGCCTCGACGACGAGGAACGACAGATCGAAGGAAGCATTGTGGGCGACGAAACGCGCCGTACCGAGGCGTCGGGCGAGTTCGCTGAGCACGGTGCGTCGCCGCGGCGACCGCCACAGATCGCGGCGCCGCAGGCCGTGGATGTCGGTCGGTCCGACGCTGCGCCACCAGGCGAGACCCGGCCCGATCCGGCTCACCCAGCGGTCGAGGATCCGACCGTCGGCGTCGACGACGACCACTCCGACCTGGAGGATGCGGTGACGATCGGGCGACAGTCCCGACGTCTCGATGTCGACCACGGCGAAGCGGGTCGCGATGATGTCGAGATCGGGGTGCGTCACGGGGCGCACCCTAGGGGAGGGGTGTGGGGAGGTTCAGGCCCGCACGGCGCGGGCTCGCACGCCGATCGGGGCCGAGACCGTGTAGCCGGCGAGATGCCGGTCCTCTTCACTCTCGGCCCCCCAGAACCCGTACTCGTGGTTGGAGCGGGCGAACTCGCGGCAGTCGCCGAGCACCGGGCAGGCGAGGCACAGCCGCCGGGCGCGGGCCTCGCGCCGCTCACGCGCTTGGGGGCGTTCGGCACGAGGGGGGAAGAACAGTGAGGTGCGGCCCTTGCAGTTGGCCAGCTCCATCCACGACGTGTCGCCGTCGGGGGCGGGGAGAGCGAGGACCTCGACTGCAGCCATGGTGATGACTCCTGGGGGACGAACGAACCGGACGCATTTAATAGTAAATCTTTCCCCGAGGATGTCAAGGGTTTCGCGCCCTGCCGGTACGGCACCCGGGTCAGAGGAGTTCGGCGGCCAGGCTCGCCACGGCGCTGCGCTCGCATGCCGTCAGGGTGACATGGCCGAAACAGGCCTGCCCCTGGAAGGCCTGGACGAGCACGGCGAGCGCGTTGTTCGACTCGCCGAGGTACGGCGCATCGATCTGACTCGTGTCGCCGGTGAAGACGACCTTGGTGTCCTCGCCGACGCGGGTGAGGACGGTCTTCAGCGTCGTCGGCTCGAGGTTCTGTGCCTCGTCGACCACGACGATCTGGCGGTGGAGGCTGCGCCCGCGCAGGAAGGTGACCGACTCGAGCGACAGCTGGTTCCGCCCGACCAGTTCGTCGACGAGGTGATGGGCGTCGCGCGCGCTGCGTTGGTCGGTGAGGGCGACGATCGCATCGTGGATCGCCGACATCCACGGATCCAGTTTCTCCTCCAGCCCGCCGGGCAGGAATCCCACGTCGGCGCGACCGACCGGCACGAGGGGCCGGTAGACGGCCAGCCGTTCGTAGCGTCGCTGCTCGACGACCTGCTCGAGACCGGCGGCGATGGCGAGGAGGGTCTTGCCCGTCCCGGCACGACCGTCGAGAGCAACGATGCTCACGGCAGGGTCGAGGAGCAGTTCGAGCGCGAAGCGCTGCTCTTTCGACCGCGAGCGCAGCCCCCACGCCTCGGGAGCGTTCGACGGCAGCGCGACGAGCCGATCACCGCGTCGGCGGGCGAGCGCAGACTGCGAGCCGGCACGCACGACGGCGAAGCCGTTCTCGTGGAGCGCGATCGGCGTGTCGAGGGTCTCCCACCCGACACTGCCGGCGGCGTACAACTCGTCGACGACCTCGTGGGACGTCTCGACGGTGACCCAGCCGGCCGGACGCGAGTCGGACCGGCGACCGATCGGCTCGTGCTCGCGTGCCGTGAGACCGAGATGGGCCGCCTTGATGCGCAGGGCTGCATCGTTGGACACCATGACGGTCGGGCCGCGATCGGTCTGTCCGAGTGCCGCCCCGATGATCCGGTTGTCGGGGATCGACGCATCGAGACCGTGCTCGGTGAGCAGGTGCCGTTGGATCCCGTTGATCTCGACCTGGACGGTCGGAGCGACCGACGACTCGCCGAGCGAGAGCGGCTCGGCCAGTGATCCCCCGGCCCTGACACGCAACTCCTCGATCGTCCGCAGCGCCGTCCGGGCAGCCCGGCCGACGTCGTCGGGGCGGGTCTTGAGGGCGTCGAGCTCCTCGATGACGGTGAACGGGATCACGACATCGGCGTCGCCGAACCCGTCGAGACAGCCCGGATCGGCGACGAGCACCGAGGTGTCGAGCACGATCCGCGTGCGGGTCGAGCGAGTCGGTTCGGACCGCGTCGACGTGGGGGTCGAGGGGGTTCGGCTATGCGTCGACAACGTCGTTCTTCCTAGCGCACGGGTGGTCGCGAGTGGTGGATCGGGACCGCGACTGGAGTCCCCGCGGAAGTCGATGCAGATGCAACGACAAGAATGCTTGTATTCCGCGCGGAAAACCTGTTCCATTTGCGCAAGTAACGAGCACGTTACCGATCACACCGGTACCCGGAGGTATCACGTCAATGACCAAAGCAGAGCTGATCGACGCAGTGGCGGCACAGGCCGGCGTCTCGAAGGCCGATGCCGAGCGCACCGTCGGCGCCTTCTTCGACATCGTCGTGTCGTCGGTGAAGAAGGGTGACAAGGTCGCCTGGCCGGGCTTCGGTTCGTTCAGCACCTCGAAGTCCGCGGCGCGCAAGGGACGCAACCCGCAGACCGGCGCCGAGGTGAACATCGCCGCCTCGACCCGTATGAAGTTCACCTCGAGCAGCACGCTCAAGGCGACACTCAACCCGAAGCGGTAATCACCGCCCGATGGTCCCCATCACAACAACCCAAAACCAACAGGAAGGAAATCCAGTGGCAGCAGCGAAGAAGTCCACGGCCAAGAAGGCCACCAAGAAGGCAGTGAAGAAGACCGCCAAGAAGGCCGCCAAGAAGTCGACGGCCAAGAAGGCAGCCAAGAAGGCTCCGGCCAAGAAGGCCGCGAAGAAGGCAGTGAAGAAGACCGCCAAGAAGGCCGCCAAGAAGTCGACGGCCAAGAAGGCTGCGAAGAAGGCTCCGGCCAAGAAGGCGAAGAAGTCGACGGCCAAGAAGGCCGCCGCCAAGAAGTAATCGTCGTTCTTCACGACATCACGAGGACGGGGGGCTCAGGCCCCCCGTCCGTCATTTTTGGGCCCGACTCCTGCCGTCACAGATCGGAGAGTCGGACGAACACCTCCGCCGCAGCGCATCCCCACCGCTGGCCGAGATCGACGAGTCGCGAGGTGATCCGCTCCTCGAATCGTCGTAGCGCGGCGTCGTCGACACCGCCCATGGTGGACTCGAACTGACTCTCGTGGGCCCGCAGCGCGGCCAACTTGTGTTCGATGAACCCGCTCACCTCCTCGGCGTGGTTCGCCTCGTCGGCTTCCCACAGCAACAGGTGCGAGGGGCGGTGTGGTGCGAGGTGGTGTTCGCGGAAGAAGTGCGGATCACGGGCGGCGACGATCCCCTCGCACGCGAGCAGCCCGGCGTGACGGTGATCCGGATGGAGTCGGTAGCGCTTCCACGGGTCGTGCCCGAGGACGACCTCGGGTCGGAGCTGGCGGATCACCCGGGCCACCTCGCCACGGGTCGCGAGGTCGCTCGACAACTCGCCGTCGGTGCGATGGAGGAAGATCACCTCACCTGCCCGGTCGCCGCCGAGTCGCTGCGCCGCTGCTCGCTGCTCGACCATCCGCCGCTCGACGAGCGCCCGGGTGTCGGCGTCGGCGTCCCACGTCCCCTTCGATCCGTCGGTGAGCACGAGGTGATGGATGACGCAGCCCGATGCAGCCCACTTGGCGAGCGTCGCGCCGCAGCCGAACTCGACATCGTCGGGGTGCGCCGCGATGGCGAGCGCGCTCGACGGTGTGGGTAGGTCGGTCGACGTCAGCGCGCGGGGGTCGGGAGGTTGACCCGGTTCGTTGGCAGCCATGTGGCGAGCACCTCCTGGACGAGTGGTCGGACGAGTGGATGGACAAGATCGGTCGGGGTGTCGAGGTCGAGCGCGAGGAGCGGGTCAC
The DNA here is from genome assembly GCA_046086305.1 of Ilumatobacteraceae bacterium. GTDB lineage: Bacteria > Actinomycetota > Acidimicrobiia > Acidimicrobiales > Ilumatobacteraceae > UBA668. Next base: position 9,400 of record JBJSXI010000052.1, on the reverse strand, counting down.
GTCGAACGGCAACGGCGCACCCGATGCCGAGCGCAGTCCGGAGGTGGCGGGCGAACGATCGCCGGCCGTACGTGAAGTCGAACGACACCCCCGCAGGAATGACGATGACGTTCGTCCCGTCGTCGGCATGGTCGGGCACGAGGGTGAGTGTGTCGGAGACGACGAGGTCGACCAGACCTCGCGCGAGCGGCAGGTCGCCGTGGGCGACGATCACCGGCCGGTCGCCACCGAGGCGCACTTGCTCGAGCCCGTAGCCGACCGCCGCATCGAGGCCGAGACCCGCGGCCCAGACGACCGTTGCGCCCTGGCCGGTGGCCCATGTAGCGACTTCGTCGTCGTCGCACACCACGGCAATCTCGAGCGGCGCAGCGGCTGCGACGACACGCCCGGCACACCACCGGGCGAGTTCGGCGCGGTCGTTCGGCCCGAGCACCGAGGCGAGTCGAGCCTTGGCGGCGTCGAAGGACTTGATGGGCACGAGTACGGCTGCCTCGAGTGGTCGGTCCACGTGGGCAGCGTAGAGGGGGAGCGTCACGGTGCCCCCGGGCCGTACGCTGCCGCCGTGATGTCGACGGGGTGTGAGCGAACATGATCACCACCGGCGTCCTCGGCTCGACGTGGCGGGCATCGATCACCCCGTGGGGTGCGGTGCGGCCGTGGGACGGCAGTGCCGAACTCGGATGGCATCTGGCGGCCGACGACCGCTGGTATTCCCCCGAGATCGAGCCCACCGTGCGTCAGCAGCGTGTCGACGACTCGGCGGTCGTCGAGACGCGTCTTCGGGTGCCTCGTGGCGATGTGGTGCACACCGTCTACTCGGTTGCCGAGGCCGGCGGGCTGACCGTCGTCGAGGTGACGAACGAGTCGCCCCTCCCGGTCGTGGTCGCCTTCACTCGCGGCGACGTCCTCACCGCGCGACCGCCGACCGCTCCTGTCGCCGGTCCCGACCTGCCGCCAGGCTCGATCGCGCTCCCGGTCGGGCACCGTGCGTCGGTCACCGTGGCCCTCGCCCATCGCCCCGGGATCGGCGGCCTGCCGAGCGGACTCCCGCAACCGGCGGAGGTGGCGAACGGCTGGACCACGATCGTCGGAGCAGCCGGCCGGTTCGTCATCCCCGACGAGGCATGGTCGTCGGCGAGCACCACGACACGCTGCGAACTGCTCCTGACGGGTCCACCGGCGATCGACGATCCGGTCGCGTTCCTCCTCGGCGTCGGACTCCTCGTCCGCATGGGCGCCAACGCTGAGCAGTGGGTCGCCGACGTCGCCGGGGCCGTCGAGATGGCGGCCCGTCGTGCGCCACGCATGTGGGACCTCGCGGCGGCGATCGATGCCGCCGAGCGCGTCTTCACCACCGCAGCCGAACGTCGAGCCGTCGACGATCTGCGCAGGGTGCGAGCGACACTTGCCGTGGCCGATGCACTGCCCGTCGACCCGCCCGCTGATGCGGTGCGCGGCGCGGTCTGGCTCGAGCGGCGGTTCGTCGACGTGCACGGTGCAGTACTGCCCGGTGGATTCCCCGCGGCGTGGGAGCGCTCGAACTTCGAGGTCTTCGATGTCCCGAGCGGCGCGGCGTCGCAGGTGTCGTACGCGGTGCGCTGGCATGGTGATCGCCCGGCCGTGCTGTGGGAGCAGCACGGGGACGCCGTTGCGTTGTCGGCGCCGGTCGTCGCACCGGGATGGACGACGAGCGACGTTCGCGGCGAAGCCCTCTGGCCGGCACCGTAGGCTGCCGCCGTGTCGACAGTCGACGAGTTCGCCGACCTGCGTCTCACCGAATGGACGTCGTGTGGCGGATGTGCGGCCAAGTGGGGGGCGTCCCTCCTGCGTGACCTCGTCGACGCGTTCCCCTCCGCTGCCGACCCGTCGCTGCTCGTCGGACTCGCGCCGTTCGACGACGCCGGTGTGTACCGCCTCGCGGACGACCTCGCGCTCGTCACGACGACCGACTTCTTCCCTCCGCTCGTCGATCACCCCGCCGACTTCGGGGCGATCGCCGCGGCCAACGCGTGCAGCGATGTGTTCGCGATGGGTGGGCGCGTCGTCACGGCGGTGAACATCGCTGCGTTCCCCGAACACTTCCCCCGTCGGGCGATCGAGGCGATCTTCGCGGCGGCGGCCGAGGTGGTCGCCGAGGCAGGTGGCACGATCGTCGGTGGACACACGATCCGCAGCCCCGAGCCGATCTTCGGACTTGCCGTGCAGGGCCTCGTCCATCCCGATCGGGTGCACCGCAAGGGAGGTGCCCGCCCCGGTGATGTCGTCGTGCTGTCGAAGCCGATCGGAACCGGACTCGTCCTCGCTGCAGGGAGCGCATCGGAGCGTGCCGCGGTCGTGGCGGGGATGCGACGGGTCAATCGACGTGCCGCCGAGGAGTTGAACGGGCTCGGTGGCGCGGTGCACGCCGTCACCGACGTCACCGGGTTCGGCCTCGCCGGACACGGATGGGAGATCGCCGAGCGCGGCGGCGTGCAGATGGTCGTCGAGGTGGACCGTGTTCCCGCATATCCCGGTGCGCGCGAGGCGGCGCGTCAGGGAGTTCGCACCGGCGGCGACGCGCGCAACCGCGAGTACGTCGCAGGACGCCTCGACAGCTCGGTGGGTCCTGATGCCGAGGCGTTGTGCATGGATCCGCAGACCTCGGGCGGCCTGCTCGCGACGCTCGACCCGCACGCAGTGAACGAGTTGTCGTCGGCGTGGACCGTCATCGGTGAGGTGCGGGTCGGCTCACCGTGCCTCGTGGCACGATGACGCGCCGCGCCGCTGCGCCGGGGCGCGAGATCGAGGACACGCTCCTCGCCGAGGGTCGACGGGCGGTGGCCGGGATCGACGAGGTCGGCCGCGGTGCATGGGCCGGACCGCTCGTGGTGGGTGTCGTCGTCGCCGGCAGCGGTGATGCACCCGCCGGTGTGCGCGATTCCAAGCAGCTCTCCGCCACAGCCCGCGAGCGGCTGTTCCCGGAGGTGCTCGCCTGGTGCGCAGGCTGGGCGGTCGGTGAGGCGACACCGGGGGAGTGCGACGATCTCGGGATGGCGGCCGCCCAGCGTCTCGCCGTGCGACGGGCGATCGACCGGCTCTCCGATCGGCCCGATGCGGCGATCGTCGACGGATCGTGGGACTTCGTCGGCGACGCAGTCGACCGGGTCGAGATGCGCGTCGGTGCCGACCGACTCTGCGCGAGTGTCGCTGCGGCGAGCATCGTCGCCAAGGTCATCCGTGATCGAGCGATGCGCGACGCAGCCGTGGATCATCCGTGCTGGTCGTTCGAGAGCAACAAGGGCTATCCGTGTGCGCAGCATCGCGCCGCTCTCGCGTGGTGTGGACCGTCGGTCATCCACCGACAGTCGTGGGTGTTCATGGATCACTACGTCCCGTGGAGCGGTGTGCATCGAGTCGTGCGTCCTGCGCAGCCGTCGTTGTTCTGACCGATGACGACACATGAGGTGGTCGTCATCGGTGCGGGTCTCGCCGGTCTGCGCTGCGCAGCGGACCTCGTCGAACGCGGGGTCGACGTCGTGGTGCTCGAGTCGCGCGACCGTGTCGGCGGGCGTGTGTTCAGCCACTCGTTCGACGACGGACAGACCTGCGAACGCGGGGCCGAGTTCATCGACGCATCGCACACGGCGGTGCTCGAACTCGCCGCACATCTCGACCTCGAGGTGACGACCCGTCGGTCCGATCTCGACCCGGACCGCGCGCTGATCGACGCCGCCGGCCGACTCGCGCCGATGCGCGCCCACCCCGGTCTCGCCGAGAACCTCGAGCACTGGGCGACCGCGATGTCGACACTCGACCCCGCATCCGACCCGGCGAGCGTCGACGACACGCTGGCCGATCTCCTCGCTCGCCTCGATCTTCCTCCCGTCGCCCGGATGGTCGTCGGGCGCGACATCCGCACCGAGTTCATGCTTCCGCCCGAGGAAGTCGGTCGCGGGTTCGCCGCCGCGATGTCGATGCATCGTCCGGTCGTCGGCCGCGAGGTGCACCGCATCGCTGGTGGCAACGACCAACTGGCGCGTGGACTCGCGGCTGCGCTCGGCGGTCGGGTCCGCCTCTCCACGGCCGTGACATCGATCGATGCCGCGAGGGGTGAGGTGCACACGGCCCGCGACGGCGTCCTGCGGGCCGAGGCCGTCGTTGCGACCGTCCCCCTCCCGGTCCTGTCGCGCCTGTGGCGTGCGGCGCCACCGGAGCTCACGTCCGTCGGATACGGGATCGGCGGGAAGATCAGCGTGCAGTTCTCGCGACGCCTGTGGCGCGACCTCGGTCGGGACGGCACGGTGCTGAGCGATCGGCGGTGGGGGCACCTCTGGGAGACGACCGACGACCAGGACGGTGACCGCGGCATCTTGACGAACCTGCTCTCCTCGCACGACGGCGCTTCGTTCGTCGCGCTGCCCGACGCACCGGCGCAGCTGCTGCGCGAGATCGACAGAGTGCTCCCCGGGACGGCAGGCCTCGCAGGCGCACATGTCCGCACCGACTGGACCAACGATCCGGCGAGTCTCGGCTGCTACCTGTGCTGCGCACCGGGACAGTGGGAGCCCTTGCGCGCCGCCGTCTCCGTGCCCCACGAACGACTGTGGATCGCCGGTGAGCACGCCGATGACCACAGTGGCTTCATGGAGGGTGCGCTGCGCAGCGGCGCCCGGGTCGCCGAGCTGATCGCCGGTTGAGCATCGGGTCGGCCGTGCCGTGCGCGAGAGTGACGACGTGCAGATGACGACGAGAGCACTCACGGTCGGTCGCGGTGCAGCGGGGTGGACCCGGCAGGTCGTCGACCTGCCGCTCGCGTCGCTCGGTGACGGCGACGTGCTGATCGCCGTCGAGTACTCCGGGATCAACTACAAGGACGGGCTCGCCGGCAGCGAGACGGGGCGCGTCGCGCGCATCGACCCGCTCGTGCCCGGCGTCGACCTCGCAGGGACGGTCGTCGAGTCGTCCAGTCCGTCGGTCGACGTCGGCGCACCGGTGATCGTCCATGGGTACGACCTCGGTGTGGCCCGCCACGGTGGGTTCGCCAGCCACGCGCGGGTGCCGGCCGAGTGGGTCGTCACCGTGCCGACCGGGCTCGACACGCGCACGGCGATGCTGGTCGGCACCGCCGGCTACACCGCCGCACTGTCGGTGCTCGCCCTCGAGGCCGTCGGTCTGCGACCCGGCGACGGCGAGGTGGTCGTCACGGGGGCGACCGGCGGTGTCGGGTCGATGGCCGTCGGCATGCTCGCCCGGCGTGGCCATCAGGTCGTCGCGAGCAGCGGCAAACCCGAGGCTGCCGAGTGGCTCCGTCGCCTCGGCGCCACCGAGGTGATCGACCGCGCCGAGCTCGCCGTGACCGATGGCCGACCGCTCGAACGCGAGCGATGGGGCGGTGCCGTCGACTGCGTGGGAGGACCGACCCTCGCGCACATCCTGCGCACCCTGCGCTACGGAGCCTCGGTGGCCGCAAGCGGCCTCACCGGAGGAAGTGGCCTTGCGACCACGGTGCTTCCGTTCATCCTGCGCGGGGTGAACCTGCTCGGGATCGACAGTGTGCAGACGCCGATCGGCCGGCGGCGCGAGGTGTGGTCGCGCATCGCGACCGATCTTCGCCCCGAGTGGCTCGATGATGCATCGATCGCGGTCGACTGCGAGGTCGGACTCGACGAGGTGCCCACACAGATGGACCGCATCCTCGCCGGGGCCATGCGCGGCCGGGTGCTCGTCGATCCTCGCCGCTGATCGCGAAGAGAAGCCACCTCGCTGCAGTGCGCTAGCGTTCACCCATCGCCGGAAGCACCGGTGGGCTCAGACAAGGGGGGGCGTGTGGTGAACGGCAAGAAGATCTGGATTCCTTCCACGCTGGTGACGCCTCGCCAGTTCGTCGTCGGTGGCCCGACCGTTGCGCATCGGGGGCGCATCGGCCGCCGACGCGGCCCGAGCCGTCGACGAGATGCTCGAGCGCGTCGCTCTGAATGCTGGATACGCACGTCGCTATCCCGACCAGTTGAGCGGCGGCGAGCGTCAGCGTGTCGCCATCGCTCGCGCGCTCGTCAGCAAGCCGAGTGTGTTGTTGTGTGACGAGGTGACCTCGGCGCTCGACGTGCTGGTCCAGGCGGCGGTCGTCGAGATGCTCGTCGGCCTGCAGCGAGATCTCGGGCTGTCGATGCTGTTCGTGACGCACAACCTGCCACTCGTCCGTTCGCTCGCCCAGCGCGTGGTCGTGATGGCTGACGGCAAGGTGGTCGAGGTGGGCGACACGGCCACGGTGCTCGATCGACCCGAGCAGGAGTACACGCGCCGACTCATCGCCGACACCCCGTCGATCACCACGGCGCTTGGCTGAGTCCGAGAACATGGGTCACGACCCGATCCGACGGGTGATCGTCGAGCCCGAGCGTCGGGTCGACGTGATCCACGAGACCGATGTGCTCGTGGTTGGCTCCGGACCGGCAGGGCTCGCCGCCGCGCTCGCCGCCGCACGTGAGGGTGTCGAGGTCACCCTCGTCGAACGATTCGGCTGCTTCGGCGGCAACATCACCGCCGTCGGTGTCGAGGGCATGGCGTGGTACCGGCACGAGCAGACGGTCGAGGCCGACGGTATCGGCCGCGAGTTCGAGACCCGGGCTGCCGCAATGGGCGCGGCCGTGCCGGAGAGTCAGTCGCTCTCGTACGAACTCGATGCCGAGGGATTCAAGGTCGTTGCCGACGTCATGGTGCTCGAGGCAGGGATTCGCCCGATGCTCCATCGCACGTTCGTCGCGCCGATCGTCGATGCCGACCGAGTGGTCGGCATCGTGACCGAATCGAAGGCGGGCAGGGAAGCGATCCTCGCCCGACGGGTCGTCGACGCGACGGGCGACGCCGACATCGCCCACCGGGCCGGCGCACCGACACGACGGACACCTCGCGAGGAGATGATGGCGGCATCCGTCATGTTCCACATGGCCGGTGTCGACAAGGCCGCGTTCATGGCGGCGGTACGCGCCGATCCGCAGACCTACGCCTCGTGGGCCGGGAACGGGGAGTGGCACATCGAGACCACGGGGAAGGAGGACGATCTCTACTCGCCGTTCCTGCGCGATCCGTTCCGTCGCGCCGTCGCCGAGGGGGCCATCCCGGCAGATCTGACGACGATCGCCGGGACGTGGGGCGCGATCCACGACTCGGGTGAACTCACCTATCTGAACCTCGTCCACCTCGCAGGGATCGACGGTCTCGACCCGGACGACCTGACACACGGCGAGATCGAGGGTCGCCGTCAGGCGATGCACGCCGTCGAGGCACTGCGCCAGTTCATGCCGGGCTGCGACGCGGCCCGTCTGCGCAACTTCGGGATGACGATCGGCATCAGAGACACGCGCAAGATCGAATCGGTGCACGACATGCGTGAGGCCGAGGTTCGAGGCGAGGCACGCTTCGACGACTCGATCGGGATCTTCCCGGAGTTCATCGACGGCTACGGCGTGCTCATCCTGCCGACCACAGGCCGGTACTTCCACCTGCCGTACCGGAATCTCCTGCCCCACCGGATCAAGAACCTCCTCGTCGCCGGGCGGTTGACCGGCGGCGACCGGATCGCCCATGCGGCCACGCGGAACATGGGCTGTTGCGCTGTGCTCGGTCAGGGAGCAGGTGTCGCAGCTGCCGAGTCGCTGCACCGCGGGTGCGAGCTCGACGAGGTCGATGTCGGCGCGGTGCAGCGCCGCCTCGACCGTCAGGGTGTGCGGTGGCGGTGACGGATCGGCCGGTGACGGGTCACGCGGTGACGGTGATGACGATCTCGCCCGCTGCGCTCATGTCGCACGTGCCCGACAGGGTGCCCGGCTGGGTGAAGCGCATCGCCACGGTCTGCTGCGACGCGACGTAGAACGGACCGACCATGTAGCCACGCGTGTCGCGGTTGACGATGCGGATCGACTCACCGACCCGGGCGTCGAGCGACGCAGGCATCAGGTCGACGGTCTGCCCCCGATCGATCGCCACCGACGTGCCATAGGGGATGAGGTACTCGTAGGTGGCGGTCTCGTCGATGGCGAGCGGTGCGGTCTGGGCCGCTGACTGCCGCTCGGTGCCGACACATGCGGTGAGCGAGCAGCTCGCAGCGATGGCTGCGACGATGATCCGGCGGATCATGATGCCTCCAAGAGGATCTCGAGGTCGGCGGCGATCGTGTCGCCGGTGAGGCCGAACGGCCATGTCAGCACGAGGTCGCCGGTGTCGTCGACGAGGTAGAGCATCGGGGTGTGGCTCACCTCGGGCTGACCACCGGGAACGGGTGTGACCGAGTAGTCGGCACCGAATGCATCGGCGACCGCACGCAGTTCGGCATCCTCGTCGGTGCGCAGGGCGTGGCCGTCGGCGATGAACCCGCGCACATAGCCGGGGAACGACTCCGCAGTGTCGCGCTCGGGATCGATCGTGATCATCGCGACGCGGACGGCATCAGCGCGCTCGCCGAGTTGTCGGAGCGCCTTGGAGACCTCGTACATCGTGGTCGGGCACACGTCGGGACACGTCGTGTAGCCGAAGTAGACGATGAGAAATCCGCCGGGCGGGGCGACGAACTCGAAGTCGGCATTCCCCTCGGCGACGTCGGGGAGGTCGAGTCCGGCGACCGATCGCGGCGGATCGCTGCGCAGACCGCTGATGACGCGCCCCGCACCGTCGGCTGCGCATCCGGCCACGGTGAGCACCGCGACGGCGGCAGTTGCGATGACGGTGGCAATGGGTCGCCTCACGATCCGACCTCGGGGAATGTCCGGGTGATGGCGTCGTCGAGCTCGTCGGACGTGTAGGCACCGCGGTGCACCTCGACGAGTGTGCCGTCACCGGCGACGAAGGCGGTGGCGGGGAGTTGGGTCACCCCGAGGGCGGCCGACAGCAGACCGTCGGGATCGGTGAACATCGGGTAGTCCACACCGAGCCGGTCGGCGAACGCGTCGACCTCGGCGCGATCGTCGCCGACGTTGACCCCGATGACGGCCACCCGCCCGGCGAGCGCGGTGGCGGCTGCGTCGAACACCGGCATCTCGGCCAGACACGGGGCACACCACGTCGCCCACAGGTTGACCACGACGGGTGTGCCGTCGAAATCGGCGAGTGAGGTCGGTGTGCCGTCCGCGGCAGTGAACTCGACCGTGGTCGGACCGGCGTCGGCCGACCCGCCGCACGCGGTGAGCAGCGCACTTGCGGCGAGGATCGCCATCCGCCGTCGGATCACGGCGCCTCGTCGAGCACGGGGACGTCGACCACCACGGTGCCGGCCTCCTCGAGCGTGAGGGTCAACTCGATGGTCGTCCCCACTTCGAGCGGTGCCGTGAGTCCGAGGAGCATGATGTGGGAACCGCCCGGCTCGAGCGCGACCGTCTCGCCGGCGGGCAGGGGGATCGAGTCGACCTCCTGCATGGACATGCCATCC
>JBJSXI010000051.1:0-10480 GCA_046086305.1 Ilumatobacteraceae bacterium | reverse complement strand
CCTGCAGCCGTGACGACGGCACACCCGCCGCGCAGCTGAAGGTCTTCGCTGCCTCGTCGCTGACCGACGCCTTCACCGAACTCGGGCGGGCGTTCGAGGCGAGCCATCCCGACATCGAGGTGACGTTCAACTTCGCCGCATCCTCCGCGCTCGCCACCCAGATCAGCGAGGGCACACCGGCCGATGTCTTCGCGGCGGCTGACACGGTCAGCATGGGTCGTGTCGTGAGTGACGGCGGCAGCACCGGCGAGCCGCTCGTGTTCGCGACGAACACCGCCCAGATCATCGTCGGCCCCGGCAATCCGCAGGGCATCACGTCACTCGACGACCTCACCGACTCCGGACTCATCGTCATCGCGTGTGATCCGGAGGTGCCGTGTGGCCGCTACGCACAGCAGATCCTCGCTGCAGCCGGACTCGAGGTGACGTTCCGATCGTTCGAGGAGAACGCCCGTGCCGTGACGTCGAAGGTCGTCCTGGGCGAGGCCGACGCCGGGATCGTCTATCGCACCGACGTCGTTGCAGCAGCAAGCAACGCAGCAGCTGTTGACATCCCCACCGATGTCAACGTGGTGGCGGAGTACCCGATCGCCGTCACACCGCAGTCATCGGATCCCGACGCTGCACGGGCCTTCGTCGACTTCGTGCGCTCACCGCAGGGCCAGGCGATACTCGCCTCGTTCGGGTTCGGCCCGCCGTGACCCGTGGTCGGCGCCGACGTCTCGGCATCCCGCCGCCGGCACTCGCCCTCGCCGTGGTGGCGATCGCCTTCTTCGCCCTTCCCCTGGTCGGCCTGCTGTGGCGTGCACCGTGGTCGCAGGCGTGGACCGACCTGCGCAGCGAGACGGTCACCACCGCACTGCGACTCTCTCTCGTCTGCTCGGTGTGGGCCACTGGGCTGTCGGTCGTGTTCGGGGTTCCCCTCGCCTGGCTGCTCGCCCGATCCGAACTCCCCGGACGCGGGATCATCCGCGCCCTGTGCACTCTGTCGATGGTGCTCCCACCCGTGGTGGGCGGTGTCGCGCTGTTCTTCGCCCTCGGCCGTCGCGGCCTCGTCGGCCAGTACCTCGATCAATGGTTCGGCATCACCCTGCCGTTCACGACGACCGCTGTCGTCATCGCCCAGACGTTCGTTGCGATGCCGTTCCTCGTGATCACGGTCGAGGCTGCGCTGCGTCAACTCGACAGCCGTGTCGAGGATGCGTCACGAACCCTCGGCGCATCGGCGTGGTACACGTTCCGTCGCGTCACGGTGCCGGCCGTGCGACCTGCATTGATCGCAGGCGCGGTGCTCTCGTGGGCGCGTGCGATCGGCGAGTTCGGCGCGACGATCACCTTCGCCGGCAACTTCCCCGGCACCACCCAGACGATGCCGCTCGCCGTGTACGTCAGCCTCGAGCGCGACCCCGATCAGGCGATCATGCTCGCCGTTGTCCTCCTCGTCGTGTCGTTCGCCGTGCTCGTCGCGCTACGCGACCGGTGGTTCGGCCAGGGTGTTCGTCGGGCGCCGGTGACCGGATGAGCGTCGACGCAACGATCGGACTCCACCTCGGATCACTCGAGCTCGATGTTGCCCTCCGGATCGCCGACGGTGAGGTCGTTGCGCTCCTCGGCCCGAATGGCGCCGGCAAGAGCACCGTGCTGCGCGTCCTCGCCGGTCTGGTTGCGCTCGACACCGGACGGGTGACCATCGACGACGCAGTGGTCGATGAGCCGGCGGCGGCTCGGTTCGTCCCACCCGAGCATCGTTCGGTCGGGATGGTGTTCCAGGACTACCTGCTGTTCGAGCACATGAGCGTGCTCGAGAACATCGCCTACGGCCTGCGCGCCCGGCGCACGCCGCGGGCCGAGGCACGACGCCGCGCCGACGGGTGGCTCGAACGTGTCGGCCTCGGCGCCTATGCCGACGCTCGGCCTCACACGCTCTCGGGTGGTCAGGCGCAACGTGTCGCTCTGGCGAGAGCTCTGGCTGCGTCACCACGGCTGTTCCTCCTCGACGAGCCGCTCGCGGCACTCGATGTGGGGACGCGCGCGACGGTCCGGCGCGAGCTCAGTCGCCACCTCGGCGAGTTCGAAGGGATGAGCGTGCTGGTCACCCACGACCCGACCGATGCCTTCGCCCTGGCCGACCGCGTCGCGATCATCGAGAACGGTCGGATCGTCCAGACGGGCACGTTCTCGGAGGTGACGGTGCATCCGAGGTCGCGATACGTCGCCGATCTGGTCGGTGTGAACCTGCTGAGCGGCACGGTGGCGGCCGGTGTGCTGACCACGGCCTCGGGTGCCGAGGTGGTCGTGGTCGATTCGTCACCCGGTGACGCCTATGCCGTGATTCGGCCGCAGGCGGTGGTCATCGCTCGCGGCATGCCGAACGCGAGCAGCGCCCGCAACACGTGGCCGGGCACGATCGCCGACATCGATCGGCTCGGCGACCGAGTCCGACTGAGCCTCGACGGACCGCTCCCGCTCATCGCCGAGATCACCGTCGCGGCGCTCGACCACCTCGCACTCCGACCGGGTGACGAGGTCTACGCATCGGTGAAGGCCACCGAGATCGAGGTGATGCCCGCATGAGCGTCGCGCGGACGACTCCACGACCCGAGGTCCCCGATGCCTCGTAGCAGTCCCGACAGCCTGCTCATCGGCGAATGGGCGTGCCTCGGCATTCTCTGCGCGGGTCCGCGCCACGGCTTCGCGGTCGCCGCACGCCTCCGACCCGACGCCGATCTCGGTCGGATCTGGTCGATGTCTCGCGCACTCACCTACCGCTCGCTCGATCAACTCGTCGAGCGGGGACTCGTCGCCGAGCGCAGGCACGAGCCTGGTGTGGCCGGTGGCACGCGCACCATCCTCGGTGCCACTCGGCACGGTCGCATCGCGTTCCGTCGTTGGGTGACCAGCCCCGTCGAACATGTGCGTGATCTGCGCAGCGAACTGCTGCTGAAGGTTGTTCTTGCCGACGAGACCGAAACCGACATTCGCAAGATGCTCGACGCACAACACGGTCGCCTGTCGACCCTCGTGGCCAACCTCGAGGGTCAGCGCACCGACACCGACGTCGTGCACGACTGGAGATGTGAGGCCGCAACGGCCGCACTCCGCTTCGTCGAACGCTGCATCGATCGTGCTGATCCGGCCGCATGACAGGTGCAGTGTGGCCAGTCGTCGTCCGGCCGGGCGTCGGCTCGTTGGTAGCCTGCCGTCGATGGCGTCAGTGAGTACCTATCTCAATTTTCCCGGAACCACCCTCGAGGCGTTCGAGTTCTACCGCGACGTCTTCGGCACCGAGTTCATCGGCGACGTGATGCGGATGCGCGACGTACCCGCCGGACCGGATGGGCCACAGTTCGCAGACGAAGAGGACGCGCTGGTGATGCACGTCGAACTCCCGATCCTCGGAGGTCACGTGTTGATGGGGACCGACATCGTTCCGTCGATGGGGCACCAACTGGCACCCGGCAACAACGTCGCCATCAACCTCCAGCCCGACAGTCGCGATGATGCCGATCGCCTCCATGCTGCGCTCGGTGCAGGCGGGTCGGCCTCCATGGGGATGTTCGAACAGTTCTGGGGCGACTACTGGGGATCGTGCACCGATCGGTTCGGCATCAACTGGATGATCAACTGCTCAGCACGTCGCTGAGCACTCCACCCGGCGCCGTTTATCGGACCAGGTTGCGGCTACCTCCATCGGAAGCTCACGCCTCGGGGAATCCAAGCGCCCGTCGCGCCCTGCGGACGACATCGTCGAAGTCGACGTGCGACATCGCAGAGAGCGCCTGGCCGTCGAAGCGTTCATTGCGAGACACCTGGTCCTGCGCCTCGGTTCGGTATCGCGTCATCTCCTCGCGCATCGACTGCGCGTCGGCGAGCATGTCGGGGAAGTAGATCTCGAAGACACGCGTTGCATACCAGCCCTCGTGCATCGACTCCTCGGCCCGTCGCAGGTGGTCTCTGCACTCATCGGTCGTCGCTCGAGAGAGCACCGCAGAGGCCCACCCGTACCACCGCCCGCAGGCCATCTCGACGGCCTGTCGGACATCGAGCAGCGCAGAGAGCCGACGATCGTCGAAGGTGAGCCGCCGCGTGGTGCGCGCGACGTACATCTGGAGGATCAACGAGCCAAGGGTCGAGAGCGAGGCAGCGACGAGCGCGACCACGAAGGTCTCCATCCGCTCGACGCTAGTCCGGCGCGCAGACGACCGAGGCGTGAGCCCACCGACTCGACAACCGCCAGGGCCCCGGCCGACGCATGCCTAGGATTCCACCGCAGATCCATCGGGGAGGCCGCACCGTGCACACCTGCCACATGTCGAGCGACAACCGATGACTCGCCGTCGCCTCACCGTCGCCGACCTCGCCGGCCTCAAGGGTGTGCGCCAGCTCACCATGCTGCGCATCTTCTCCATCGACGAGGCAGCCGCCGCCGAGGAGGCGGGGATCGACCTCGCATCTGCTCCGCCTGAACTCGTCACCCATCCGCAGTACCGCGTCGTCGCTCCGTCGCTGTTCACCCTCACCGGCAGGTCGCATCTCGAGGCGGGGTCGGCAGACGACCACCTGCGGTGGGCGGGCGAGATGATCGAGAAGGGGGCCGACTGCATCTACTGCTCGGGCAGCCTCGACCGGGTGGAGCATCTCGCCAAGGAGTACATCCCCGTCGTCGGACACATCGGCCTCGTGCCGTCGCGCGCCACGTGGACCGGCGGCTTCCGTGCCGTGGGTACCACCGCCGAGAGTGCTGCGCAGATGTACCAGGACTGCATTGCCCTCGAGTCGGCGGGTGCGATCGCTGCCGAGATCGAGGTGGTGCCCGTCGAGGTCGCCTCCGAGATCAGCCGGCGACTGCGACGACTCTCGCTGTGGTCGATGGGTGCTGGACCGGGATGCGACGCGCAGTACCTGTTCGCGATGGATGTGCTGGGCGACCCCACACATCGGGCGCTGGCCGGGATCGACCACACACCTCGGCACGCGAAGCGGTATCGCGACTTCGCATCCGAACATGCACGGCTGCAACGCGAGCGCGTCGCAGCCTTCTCCGAGTTCCGCGCTGATGTCGAAGCCGGTGCATTCCCCACCGAGTCACATGTGGTGCGAATGCCACCCGAGGAACTCGCCCGTTTCCGAGCCAGCCTCGGTACCGGCTGAGCTGGCGGCAGATTCATGCCGCACCCATCATCCCCGACCACGTCGACTCGAAAAGAGGAACATGAACAGCCCCGCACGGACGCGATGGATCGCTGCAGTGGGTTGCGGCCTGATGGTCCTGGCAAGTTGCAGTGACGGCTCGGAGGGTGCCTCGAAGCCCACAACGACCGCCGCGACGACGACCTCTGCAGCGACGCAGGCCACCGACGGCACGACGACCACAGTCGCTGATACCGGCGCGTACTCGTCGATCGTGACCGACGAACTCCTCGACAATCCGAAGTTCGACGCGCTCGAGCGAAGAATCCTCGATGTCGTCGCTGAGATCGGACTTCCCGGTGCGTCGCTGATGGTTGCGCACGCTGGTTCACTCGTCGAGCAGGAGACCTGGGGCGAGTACACACTCGAGACAAAGGTGCCGATCGCATCGGCGAGCAAGTGGCTGTCCGGTGCGCTGATCATGACACTGGTCGATGATGGGCTGCTGACCCTCGACGACCCTGCCGAAACCTTTGTCGACCAACTGAAGGGAACACCACCTGGCCGACTCACACTGCGCCAGATGCTGTCGTTCACGACCGGGTTGATCTCCGAGGACCAGATGCCGTGCTATTCGAGCGCGGACTACTCGCTACAGGAGTGCGTCACCGAGTGGGTGAAGAAGCCATTCGCACACAGACCCGGGGCGCAGTATCGATACCACTCGGGCCACCTGATGATGGCCGGCGCGCTTGCGGAACTCGTGACCGGACAATCATTCGAAGAACTGTTCCAAGAGCGCATCGCCATCCCGCTCGGAATGACCTCGACCAGGTTCCTCCACAACAAGGACCCATCTCGAATCCCGGTCACCTTCCCGAACCCTGCTGGTGGCGCCGTGTCGACGCTCAGCGACTACGCGCGATTCCTCGAGATGCTGGTGAATGACGGACTC
Organism: Ilumatobacteraceae bacterium; assembly: GCA_046086305.1. Lineage (GTDB taxonomy): Bacteria > Actinomycetota > Acidimicrobiia > Acidimicrobiales > Ilumatobacteraceae > UBA668. The sequence continues at coordinate 4,395 of JBJSXI010000051.1, read as the reverse complement.
GCCCCCGACGGCACCCGCGTGCTGTCGAGTGAGTCGATCGCCGAGATGGAGACGAACCAGACCGAGGGGTTGCCGATGAGGGCATCGGGCTTTCGCACCAGCTCGAAGGCGCCGTACGGACTCGCACACTGGATCGACTGGACCTATCCCGACGGCTCGACGATGGTGAGTTCGAGTCCGGGCACCTTCGGCTTTCGGGGCTGGATCGATCGGGAGAACGACGTGTTCGGCGTGTACCTAGTCTGGGACAACAGCGACGGGAATGATCCAGACTCGAGTCCTTCGGGTGGCTCGTGGATCTACGAGATGTCGGCCGAAGCCATCGGCGGTGCACTCCCGAACGCCATCTACCCCCACCGCCGCTGACGGCGCACGGTCGGTCCACCGGCACGCACGAACATGTACATCACCGGGATGAAGTAGGCGACATAGCTGATCAGCCGGATCCACTCGGTCTCTCGATGCCAGCCGAAGAATCCCTTCATGAATTCGTAGAAGGTCCCGTCGGCCCAGAGACCCGACGCGACCGACCACGCCGGGTCGATGAGCCCGCCAGATTCGAGTCCGAGCGCTTCGCGGAACTCGTGCGTCGCCTTCCCCACGAGTCCTGCCGCGAAGAAGATGAGCAACACACCCGTGATCTGGAAGAACCGGCGCAGATCGAGCCGCGAACCGCCGCGGTAGACCAACCAGCCGAGACCACCTGCGACGACGAGGCCCACCACACCGCCGGCGACCACCGCGAAGCCCGAGTCAGAGCTCGTCTCGGCGGACAGCAGGAAGAGCGCCGTCTCGAGTCCCTCGCGCACGGTGGCGACGAACGCGATCGCCGCCAATGCCGTCGCCGTGGTCGCCGCATCGACTCTGCCGCGCAGTTCGCTCCCGAGTGTCCGAGCGTTGGTGCGCATCCAGAAGATCATCCACGTGAGAACGCTCGCCGCTGCAACGGCGATCACACCCTCGGTGATCTGATTCGCGGTGCCGTGGAGTCCGCCGATCGCCAGATGGATTGCCACCCCGGCGAGAAGGCACATGCCGGCGGCGAGTCCGGCGCCACGCCAGACGGCGGAGACCTCGGCGGTCCTGCCGGTCTTGACCAGATACGAGATCAGGATGGCAAGCACCAGGCTGACCTCGAACCCCTCTCGCAGGGTGATGAGGAAGGATGCGCCCATGCGGGAATGTTAGGTGTTCCTAACAACAGGGTGCAAGCCCCTCGGCCGTGCCACCGCTCTAACCTCCGACGGTGCCATCGTGCAGGTTGTGGATCCGCTGGCTCGAGGTCGTGCTCTTCGTCGTCCTTGCATACTCGCTGCTGCTGGTGTTCGCCGCGACGGTCGCCGGCTCGCTGTTCTCGCTGCTCGGATTCGGGCCACCCGAGGCGATCGACACCCCTGACGTTCGCGACTACCTGAAGCTGCCGTACATGGTGCTCGGTGCGGTGCTCGCCGGATGGGTCGCCGCGATGCTCCAACTCGTGCGTGGTCCGCTCCGTGACGGAGCGACGTGGGTGGTGCCGCTCATGGGGCGCTCACTCGCGCTCTGGTTCGTGCTCGATACCGGCATGTCGGTTGCGCTCGGCTATCCCACACACGCCCTGTTCAACCTGTCGTTCGGCGTTGCGCTGGCCATCCCGCTCGTGAGGCTCAGGCCGACGTGAGCACCACCGCCTACCTCGGCGCGGCGATCTCGATCGCGGCCGGGATTCTCGGGCTCGTCTTGGCGCGCCCCGTGAGTCGGGCCATCGGCCTGCACATCCCCGGACCCCTCGGACTCTCAGAGGTCCGCGCCACCTACGGCGGGCTCTTCATCGGTGCAGGACTCGCCGTCGTCCTGATCGGGAACCGCGACGGCGCTCTCGTGCTCGGGGCGGCATGGGCCGGCGCATTCCTCGCCCGCGCCCTGTCGTTCATGATCGACCGTTCACGCACGAAGGAGAACATCGCCGGCCTCACCATCGAGGCGACGATCGCACTGCTCCTGCTGCTGCCCTGACGCCCAGGGATCGTCAGGCCTCGGTCGACCACAACTCGTCGACGAACCGTTGGTCCTCGTCGAACAGCCAGCACTCGCGCAGCCTGCCCTCCTGCACCCGATAGAGCAGCACGCGACGCACCCGACGGGGCGGATCGCCGAGATCCTCGACGGCGATGAGCGCGCCGAGCGACTCGCCCACCAGCACGTCCTCGACGGCGATGAGCCTGCGACTCGTCCGCAGCGAAGCCTGGCCGAGTGCGGCGAACGCCGCGTCACGCCCGGTGTGGGTGCCGGCAAGCGGACTGCGCCCCATGTAGTGCAGCTCGATGTCGTCGTGATACGAGCCGAGCACGACGTCGAGATCCCCTGCCAGCCATGCGGCCGCATACGTCCGCAGCACCCGGAGCGTCTCGCCGGCGGCGGCCATCGACCGAGACGCTAGTCGCCGGTGTCGCCGCCGACCGCGGGGATCGGCGACGCTCAGGGCAGCGGCACTCCCTCGCTGGCCTCGACAATCGAGTACCACTCGGCGCGGCTTAACGCGATGCCGAGCGCGTCGTTCGCTGCGCTGATGCGATCGAGGCGCTGGGTGCCCAGCAACGCCACCGGCGCAGATGGATGTGCGAGGACGAAGGCGAGCGCCACGGCGCTGCGCGTGGTGGAGTGCGCCTCTGCGACTCGGTCGAGCGTGGCGACGAGGGCCGGACGCAGTCCCTCTCCAGATTCGACGCGCCCGCCCGCGAGCGGACTCCATGCCAGCACCGCCGCACGGTGGTGCATCGCCCGGTCGAGCACGCCGTCTCGCACAGCCCCGAGGTACGCGGCCGAGAGCTCGGGCTGCACTGCCGCGAGCGGCTCTCCGAGATGGTGCTCGAGCGCATCGATCTGCGCGACTGTGTGGTTCGACACGCCGATCGCGCCAATCAGGCCACGATCACGCAACGACCGCAGCGACGCTGCGACGTCGGCCGGGTGAGCGAGCAGGTCGGGCCGGTGCACCATGTAGAGGTCGACGTGGTCGATGCCGAGCCGGCGCAGCGAGGCCTCGCACGCGGCCGTCAACCATGCGGCACTGCTGTCATAGGGAACGCCGGGGTTGATGCCTCCCTTGGTCACCAGGAACATGCGGTCGCGCAGGCCTGGCCGGACGGCGAGCACGGCGCCGAGCCGCTCCTCGCACGTGCCCCAGCCGGCACCGCCCCAGTCGAGCCCGTAGACGTCGGCGGTGTCGACCAGCGTGCAGCCCAGGTCGACCGCCCCCTCAACCAGTCGGGCTGCCTCATCGGTCGATGACGACGTGAGCCGCCAGCAGCCGAACCCGAGCGGCCCCACCTGCCGCCCCGCCACGAGCCTCGGACCTGGCAGGGGCAGTGGTCGAGACGGCAACATGCCGTCGACGCTAGTTCGGCCGCCTTTGCACCGCCCCCCCCCCACTCACGGCACACGCCGGCGACTGATCCGCGAACTTGTCGGCAGTCGTGCCCAGGGAGGGGCTCGAACCCTCACTCCACTTGCGTGGAAGGGGGGTTTAAGCCCCCCGTGTCTGCCAGTTCCACCACCCGGGCCCGTTACCGACATTACGCAGCGCACTGCAATGCGAAGGCCGTGCAACACTCAAGTCTGCACGCCCGGCGCCGATGATTGTCCAACTCGTCGGGACGTCCCGGCGGGACTGATCTGAGACTGGGGATGCAATGCCTGCGCAACGCGACATCGAGCACCTGCTGCGGCGCACCGAGTTCGTGGCCCGGCCGGCCCGGGTTGCCGAGCTGGTGGCCAAGCCGACGCTCGCCGATGCCGTAGCCGACATATTGAACGTGCCCGCCGACCCTGGCACCGTCACGTTCACGCCGGGGCTCTCCGACTGGGACATGTCGAGCGAATACGCCCGCTACTGGGTGGATCGCATGGTGTACAGCCCGCGGCCGATGCAGGAGCGCATGTCGCTGTTCTGGCACGGGCACTTCGTGTCGTCGATGCGCAAGGTGAACATGGCCGAGGCCATGCGCCAGCAGATCGACCTCTACCGGCGCGAGGGCCTCACCAACCTGCGCACGCTCGCCAAGAAGATGTCGCTCACCGTGGCGATGCTGAAGTACCTCGACAACAACGTCAACCGCAACACCTCGCCCAACCAGAACTTCGCCCGCGAGCTGATGGAGCTGTTCATGATGGGCGTCGGCAACTACACCGAGGCCGATGTCGAGGCCAGCAGCCGCGCATGGACCGGTCACTCATACGACTCCACCACCAAGACCTACCTGTGGCGGTCGTCGTGGCACGACAGCGCGAAGAAGACCTTCCTGGGCGTCACCATCAACCGTGGCTCGGACTGGACCGTGCACGGGCCAGAGACGATCGACGTCATGCTGGGCAGCGGCCTCGTGCCCGCCACCGCCAGCAACATCGCCAACCGCG
>JBJSXI010000050.1:0-58072 GCA_046086305.1 Ilumatobacteraceae bacterium | reverse complement strand
GAATGACAAGGTGCTCTCGGAAGTTGCAACCCATCTCTCTTCTTCCTGCCCCGGGGTCCTGTGTTGTGCCTTTTGGGCGCGACGCACGCGGCCGCCGGCCGGTCAGCTCAGGGCGGCCTTGACGAGGGCGGCGATCCGCGCCCCGTCGGCCGTCGGCCCGGCGGCAGCGCGCACGGCGGCGATCACCGCTCCCATCGCCTTCATCCCACCCTCTGGCGCCAGCTCGGCGATCGCCGCCGTGATGAGGTCGCCGAGCGCCGCATCGTCGAGGGCCGCCGGGAGGAACACCTCGAGGACGGCCGCCTCGGCCCGGGCCCGCTCGACCCGGTCGGGCCGACCTGCCGTGACGAACGCATCGGCGGTCTCGTGGTGCTTGCGCACCTCGACGGCCAGCACCCCGAGCACCTGCTCGTCGGTGAGCTCGACCACTTCGGACCCCGCCGTCTCGGCGACCGAGACGGCGGCGAGTGCCTGACGCAGGGCCGACAGCGCGATCTCGTCGCGGCTGCGCATCGCGGTCTCGAGGGCCGAGCGCAGTTGTTGCTTCACCGTTGTTCCCGACATCCCGACCTCCACGTCACCCACGAGTCGCTCCGACCCGCAGGCTACGCCCCGCCGGTCGGTCGCCTAGGTTCACGGATGTGATCGCGGCCATCGGTGACCTCGTCGAGGACGTCGTCGTCACCATGCGCGACGAGATCCATCGGGCGAGCGACACCAATGCGATCGTCACCCATCGCCGCGGCGGGAGTGCCGCCAATGTCGCCGCCGCCATTGCGCGGAGCGGTGGACGCGCACGGTTCATCGGCCAGGTCGGCGACGATCCGCTCGGGCGCACACTCACCGCCGACCTCGCCGCACTCTGCGTCGATCTCGCCGTGCGCCATCATGGTCGTACCGGCACGATCGTCGTGCTCGTCGGCGCCGATGGCGAGCGCACCATGTTGAGCGATCGCGGCGCAGCCACCGCTCTCGACGACATCGAGCCCACCTGCCTCGACGGTGTCCGACTCCTCCACATCCCGTACTACTCGCTCGTCGGCGAGCCGTTGGCGAGCACCACTGCCCTTCTTGCAGCAACGGCTCGGGCACTCTCGATCACCATCTCCGTCGACGCCTCGTCGTCGGCGCTCCTCGCCGCCGACCGACGGGCGATCGATCGCATCCGAGCACTCGCACCCGGCCATGTGTTCGCCAACGAGGACGAGGCCGATGTCCTCGGAGACGCGCTGTCGCCGCGTCACCTCGGCGGTGCAGTGGTCGTCGTCAAGCGCGGCGCACGCCCTGCACTGCTCGACCACGGTGACGGCCCGGTCGAGGTGACCGCCGAGCGGATCGCCGATGTGCGCGACACCACAGGTGCAGGTGATGCCTTCGCCGCGGGATATCTGATGGCGATCGCCTCGGGCGCGCCGCCGCGCACGGCGGTACGCAACGGCCATGCAGTTGCTGCGACGACCATCCGCCGCGTGTCGCTCAGCGCGCGCGGGTCGTGACCACGAGGCCGACGACACCCGCGAGGAGCATCACCCCGAGACCGGCGATCGTCATCGGGTGCGCCAGTGCATCGGCGGCACCGATGTTCCCGCCGACGAAGCCGTCGACGACCCCGTCGAGCTCGGCCCGAGCTGCTGCGACCTGCCACACCGGGATGGCGATCGCCCCCACGACGATCGCCGCACCCCAGCGACTGCAGGCGAGGAACCCGACGAGTCCGGCGACGAGCAGTGTCGACAGCGCAACGAGTCGGAGCCACGACGCCACCGGTGGGATCGACTCCACGCCGAAGTTGTCGCCGAAGCCGGCAGCACCCTCGGGCAGCAACGTGCCGATGACGACCGCAAGGGTGCCGAGCAGCCCTGGGACGACGAGCCACACGCGTCGTCGTCCACTCCGCCGGGCGCCCAGCGACAGCAGGAAGACGAGCAGTCCGAGCGTTGCAGCGCCGATCGAGATGAAGTAGCCGAGATCTCGGGTCACCGTGATGGTGTACGACCCCGGGGTCGCAAGCACCGTCACCTCGGCCTCGTCGAGCACACGATTGGCCGAGCCGATGGCCATCGCGAGCGCCGCACCCACCGACAGACCCACCCCGCCGACGAGCCCCGCGCCGAGCGGGCGACCGGTTGCGCCGACGATGATGCCGACGAGCACCAGCGCACCGGCGAGCGCAATGGCGACGAGGTGACTCGAGAACAGATCACCGAGACCGAACGACACCGACTCGACCCGATCACCCGTGATGTCGTAATGCACCTGATCGATGAGGGACGTCACCCCGACGGCGCACATCATCACAAGGGCAGCAACTGTCAGTGCGACGGTGCGCAGCGGATGGTCGGTGATTGCGGGCTGCTCGATGGTGTCGCCGCCGCGGGTGACGACTTCGATCCGCGACGTCGGCGCCTCGGGCGGGGCGAAGGCCGGGATCGGCGTCAGCGGTGGCGGCGGTTCGGGAACTGTGGCACGCCACAGGTCGTCGTCACTCGAGACGGGCGGCACGGTCGATGGCCGCGTCACCGCACCGACCTCGGGGGCCACGACACGCGGTGGCACACTCACGCCCCCGAGTCGAGCCCCGCACGACGGACAGAACCGCTGCTCCTGGCGCACCTCGGCACTGCACGACGGACACTCCATCAACCACTCCCTCACGACCCGCCGTCGAACTCTACGACGCGTCAGTCGCCCTCGCCCGGCACCCACTCTCGGCCGGTGAGGTGCCGTCGGAGGAAGTGGTCGTCGGTCCAGCGGACGAGGAACTGCTCGAATTCGTCGGGGGGCAGCGCCGGTGCGTAGTGGTGGCCCTGATGACGGACGCACCCGAGCGCGACCAGCGCATCGGCCTGGGTCCCGGACTGCACGCCGTCGGCGGTGACCACGAGGCCGAGTTCGCGGACGAGGGAGATGATCGAGCGGGCGATCGCCCAGTCGTGCGGATGCGAGGTGAGCGCGTCGATGGCCAGTCGATCGATCCGCACCTCGTCGACCGACAGACGTCGCAGCAGGCTCAGTGACGACATTCCGCGTGCGAAGTCGTCGAGGCAGACCTTGCCGCCGCGCGCCCGGAAACCAGCAAGGCTCGCCGCTGCGGTCGGCAGATCGTCGAGGATCGCCGTCTCGGCGAGATCGAGGGTGATCGATCGAGGGTCGAGGCCGTGCAGCAGCCGATCGATCGCGTCATCACCCCATCGGCGCTCCGTCGTCGACGGCGCGACGTTGATGCGGAACCGGAACCCTTCGGGCAGCCCGAGGGCGATGAACCGGCCGATGTGCGCGCGACTGCTGCCAACCACCTCCTCGGTGATCCGCTCGAGCAGCCCGGCTGACGCGGCGAAGGGCAGCAGCTCACCGGCCGCCACCACAGTGCCATCGCTGCGTTCCCAACGAGCGAGCAGTTCGGCACCGACGATGCGGCCGTCGACTGCGTCGACTTCCGGCTGGAAGTAGCCGACGATCTCTCCGTCGTCGAGGGCACGACGCAAGAGGTGCTCTCCCTCGAGTCGGTGGACCAACTCGCGCTGCATCTCGGCGTCGAAGGTCTCGACCCGGTTCCGCCCGGCTGCCTTGGCGCGGTACAGCGCCGCATTGGCATGGCGGAGCAGATCGCTCGCCGTCGATCCGTGGTGCGGCGCGACGGCCAGTCCGACACTCACCGACGACGGCACCTCACGCCCCTCCGCGACGACGGGTCGGGCGACCACGTCGACGAGTCGGCGCGCCGCCACCACCGCGTCGGCATGATCGTGATCGGGGAGGACGACGACGAACTCGTCACCGCCGATCCGCCCGGCGATGGCGCCCTCGCCGATGCTCTGTGCCACGCGTTCGGCGACCACGGCGATGAACCGGTCGCCTCCTCGATGGCCGATAGCGTCATTGACCGCCTTGAACCGGTCGAGATCGCAGAACAGCAGGCTCAAGGACCGCTGCGGTCCGACACCCTCGAGGAGGCGCTCGAGTCGCTCGAGGGTGCCGCGTCGGTTGTACAGACCGGTGAGCGGATCGTGGGTGGCCTGATGGGCGAGCCGTGCATTCGTCACCTCGAGTCGCCCGTTCACGTCGGTGAGGATTGCGCGTTCGCGGTCGAGTTGGCCGACCAACTGCTCGGCGTGCACCGTGGCACGAATCGCGTCGAGGGTGCCGCGGCCGATCACCTGGTGCAACACGACCAGCACGACGCCGAACGGCATGGCCAACAGACCGAGGCTGCGCAACCTGTCGTCGGATGATCCGACGAGCACGACACCACTGACACCTGCGAGGGGCACGAGATAGGCGAGGTACTGGTCGCGCCGGCCGGCCGTGGCGATACACCCGAGCGCCGCAGCGGTCGCCGCGAACAGGGTGAGCACGAGGACGACCTCGTACCGCCCATCGGCGACCACCCACGGCCCGAGCCCGATCACGGCGCCGAGTGCGGCGAGCCCGAGACCGAGGGCCCGGGCGGCGAGGCGGGGGGCGGCCGGACTCCAGCGGCGATGGGCCACGAGCGCGCCACCGACGACGACGGTGGCACCGGCTGCCGCGACGAGCCACCAGGCGAACCGAGCGAGGGAGCCGTCGAGCACCATGCCCACTGCTGCGACGAACGGCACGAGGACGAACGGCGCCGGCACGAGATTCGCAGCGACGACATCGAGGGCGCGCTCGGACACCGTGCGGTCGGGCAGATCCGTGGATCGATCTGAGCGGATGTCGGGAGGTGCGTCGGCCATCGGGTGCTCCGGACGGTTCGACCGGATGCATGTTCATCGGCACGCCACGACACTCCTTGAGGTCGGCGGCCACCGATAGCGTTCCGGTGTGACGTCTGCGTCGCCCATGGTCGGCCGATTCGCACCGTCGCCGACCGGACCGTTGCACCTCGGCAACCTGCGCACCTCGCTCGTGTCGTACCTCCACGCCCGCACCCAGCACGGGATCTGGAAGGTTCGTAAGGAGGACCTCGACCGAGTGACCTCATCGCCCGCGCACGAGTCCACTCAACTCGACGAACTCGCATTGCTCGGCATGACACCCGACAGCCCCGTCGTCCGACAGAGCGAACGCTTCGACCTGCACCATGAAGCGATCGGTCGGCTCGCCGAGCTCGGCCGGGTGTACGAGTGCTACTGCACGCGTCGCGAAATCCGCGACGCCGCGCAGGCACCCCATGGCGCGCAGGCTCCCTATCCGGGCACGTGCCGCGACCTCACGACCTCGCAGCACGACGCGTTTCGTCGAGCCGGACGTCGACCTGCGCTGCGCCTGCGGACTGCCGGCGAACACTTCGTCATCGACGATCTCGTCGCCGGCCGCATCACCGGTGCCGTCGATGACGTCGTCCTGCAACGCAACGACGGCGTACCGGCCTACAACCTCGCGGTCGTGGTCGATGATGCGGCACAGGGTGTCACCCACGTCGTACGCGGTGACGATCTCCTGACGAGTACACCCGCCCAGATCCTCATCCAGCAGTTGCTCGGCGCGCCCACACCGACCTACGCCCACATCCCCCTCGTCGTTGCCCCCGATGGCACCCGACTCGCCAAGCGCCACGGCGCCGTGACCCTCGAGGATCTCGCCCGACGCGGCGTGGGTCCCGACGTCGTCCTCGCCCGACTCGGCGCGAGCCTCGGCCTGTGCGCACCCACCGACCGTGTCGATGTGGTGTCGCTCGCCGAGGGGTTCGACATCGGCGCTATTCCACGACAGCAGTGGCGCCTCGCGCCCGACGAACTCTGACACGATCACCACGATGACCGACGACCTGCGCCGCATCCTCGCCTACGACGACGCGATCGATCCACGTCATGGACTGCGCGAGCTGGGCACCGACATCTACGCCGTACCGTTCTGGACTCCAGAGTTCTGCACGACCGTCATCCGTGCCGCCGAGGCGGTGGGCGTGTTCGAGCCACAGCCCGATGATCCCGTGCCGGGTCACGAGGTCTCGCTGGCTGTGATCAGCCCTCGACTGTTCGAGCACGTCGAGCGCGACATCGGAGTGCGGCTGTGGCCACAGCTGCGTGAGGTGTGGCCATGCATCGACTACTACGGCCTGCGCGACGTATTCGTGATCCGCTATGCACCCGGCGAGCAGGAAGAACTGCGTATCCATCACGATGTGGCACAGGTGTCGGCATCGGTGCGACTCAACGACGACTATGCAGGTGCGGTCCTCGAGTTCCCCCGTCAGGGCGTCGACACCTCCACGATCCCGGTCGGAGAGGCCGTGGTCTGGCCGTCGCTCGTCACCCACCCACATCTCGCGACCCGTCTCGAGCGCGGCGTGAAGTACGGCCTCACGATCTGGTGCGAACTCCCGACACTGTGACCCGACGAATGACCCGACGAGTGACTCGACGAGTGACCCGACGACACACGGGCTGACGAGACACGGGCTGACGACACACGGCGACATCGTCTCGCTAGCCTTTCGTCAGACCCGAGGTCCCCCCATGCCCCCCTCCACGATCCCCTCACACCGCGTCCTCCGGCTCGCCCCCCTGCTGCTCGGCGTCGTCTCGGCATGCACGACGGTCACCAGCGCCGACATGCCGCTGCCCACCACGTCGTCGACCTCGACCACCACGACGACCACGATCCCACCGAGCACGCTGCCGCGCATCGAACCCGACCTCATCGAACAGACCGACCGCGGCTACAAACCACCCCCGCCACCCACCGCACTCGCCCCGATCGTCGAGATCGTCGGCCCGGCACCCGAGCCCATCGTCGCTGTCGGCGGCGCGAATGGCGAGGCGACGCGCAAGATCCAAGAGCGTCTCGCCGTGCTCGGCTTCTGGTCGGGCCGCTCGGCCGACGGCGTGTTCGGCCTCGCGACACAGCAGGCCGTGATGGCGTTCCAGAAGTACCACGGTCTGGAGGCCAGCGGGCGGGTCGATGACGCCACCGCGTTCACGATGACCACCGTCGAGGAGCGCGCCCACTCGAACGCCACCACCGGAACGCTCGTCGAGGTCGACAAGGCACGCCAGTTGCTCTTCATCGTCGTCGAGGCACGCACCCTGTGGGTGTTCAACGCGTCGACCGGCAGCGAGATCCCCTACGAGGAACCGAACAAGCAGGACCCGACGAAGATCGAACGAGGCGACTCGATCACGCCGAACGGACTGTGGCGGGTGAACCGCGAGCGTCCCGAGGGATGGTGGGACGGCGACCTCGGCAAGATCTACCGCCCCAAGTACTTCGTCGGCGGTGTCGCCGTGCACGGCAGTCCGAAGATCCCCAACTACCCGGCATCGCACGGATGTGTACGCGTGAGCGTGCCGGCGATGGACTTCATCTGGGAGTCGGGCTTCATGCCGATCGGTACACCCGTCTGGGTGCACGGCTGACCCGTGCACATCTGACCCGTGCACGTCTCGGCCGATCCTGGTGTCGTGGCACAGGGTCGCCTCCCGATCCACGTTCCACTGCCTCCCGGCCCCGGGCGCGAGCGAGTGGCCCTCGACGGTCGGTGGTCGTTCCGCCTGTTCGACTCACCCGAGTCCGTCGGCGCTGCGCACGTTGCCGGACCGCAGCGCGGCAGATGGACGACCATCGCGGTGCCCGGCAACTGGACCGTCCCTGCGGCGTTCCACGGCGGTGAGCAGCCGACCGACCTCCCCCACTACACGAACATCGTCATGCCGTTCCCCGGGCCTCCGCCGGCCCTGCCGGCGCTCAACCCCACCGGCGTCTACCGACGCGACATCCGCGTGCCGACCCGGTGGCGGGGCCGACAGATCGTCGTTCATGTCGGCGGTGCCGAGAGCGTGCACGAGGTGTGGGTGAATGGCATCCGCTGTGGCTACGGCACCGACTCGAAACTCGAGAGCGAGTACGACATCACCGCCGCGCTCCGCCCCGGGGTGAACGAACTGGCCATCGTCGTCGTCCGCTACAGCGCGCAGAGCTACGTCGAGGACCAGGACCAGTGGTGGATGGCCGGACTCCACCGCAGCGTGTGGCTCGAGGGTCGTGCCGCCGGTCACCTCGGCGATGTGGTGTGCGACGCCACGCTCGACACCGACGGCACCGGACATCTCACGGTGCGCACCTCCGTCGGCTGGGCGACAGCGCCGATGCCCGGCTATGCGACGAGTTGGAAGGTGCGCGATCCGCACGGACGTGTGGTGGCCAGCGTCCCGCGCGCGCCGGTACCGCACCGCGCCGAGGCGCCCTACGTGTTCACCGGACACACGACCACCGGTGAGGTCCGCCTCGCCGACGTTGCGCCGTGGTCGGCCGAGACACCGAACCGCTATCACGTCGAGATCACCCTCCACGCACCCGGCGGCACGATCATCGACCGCACCCATCAGCTCATCGGTTTCCGGCGTGTCGAGATCCGCGACCGACAGTTGCTCGTCAACGGCCGACCCGTGTGGATCTTCGGTGTCAATCGGCACGACCACCACCCCGACCGCGGCACGGCGGTCGCCACCGACGACATGCGAGCCGATCTGCTCGAGATGCGCCGCCACAACATCACCGCGGTGCGCACCTCGCACTATCCCAACGACCCCTCGTTCTACGACCTGTGCGACGAGATCGGGATGTACGTCGTCGACGAGGCGAACATCGAGAGCCACGCCTACAACACGAGCCTGTGTCACGACACCCGTTGGCTGTCGACGTGGATGGCGCGTGGCACACGCATGGTCACCCGCGATCGGAACCATCCCAGCATCATCATGTGGAGCCTCGGCAACGAGAGTGGGTATGGCGCCCATCACGATGCGCTCGCGGCATGGATCCGTCGCACCGATCCGACGCGTCCACTCCACTACGAGGGGGCCGTGTTCCACGACGGATGGCGCGACGGTGGGCGAGCGTCGACCGACGTGGTGTGCCCGATGTATCCGACGATCGATGCACTCGCCGCATACGACGGTGATCGACCACTCATCATGTGCGAGTACAGCCACGCAATGGGTAACAGCAACGGGTCGCTCGCCGACTACTGGGACCTCATCACCTCGACCCCCGGCCTGCAGGGCGGGTTCATCTGGGAGTGGAAGGATCACGGGCTCACCCAGACGGTCGATGGGCGCCGCCGCTTCGCCCACGGGGGTCACTTCGGTGACGACCCCCACGACGGCAACTTCGTCGCCGACGGACTGGTCGCGAGTGACGGCACTCCGCACCCTGCGCTCCACGAGGTCGCATGGGTGTACCGCCCGGTCACCGTCTCCCTCGGACGCGGTCGACTGCTCGTCGCCAACCGCCGGTCGTTCACCGGGCTCGATGATCTCGAGGCCGAGTGGGAACTGCTCGTCGACGCCGCGTCACGCGCGACCGGGCGTCTGCGTGTGCCATCCGTCGAACCGCACGGTGCCGTGGCGGTCGATCTCCCCGCCGCGGCACGACGTGCGCGTGGTCGCGATGTGCGGCTGACGGTGCGCTGGCGACAGCGCGCCGCCACTGCATGGGCACCCGCCGGTCACCTCGTCGCCGCCGATCAGGTGACGATCCGACGCGGCACCCTGACCGAACCCGCTTCACCCGCCGATACCTCCGGCCGATCGGCTGCCGCGGCGGTGCGGCGCGTCGTCGTCGAACCGCCCACGCTCACCCTGTGGCGCGCCCCCACCGACAATGACGGATTCAAGTTGATGCCCGAGTTGTCGGAACGTCTGGGTGTGGGTGGGCAGGCACTCACCAGATGGCGGGCCCTCGGGATCGATCGGCTCCCGGCGGATGACCTCGTGCACCACCGGGTGCGCACCGACGGCCTCACCTATCGACACACCGTCGAGGTGCCCGAGCACCTCGCTGACCTCCCGCGCATCGGCGTGCGTCTCGCCATCCCCGCATCGTTCACGACGGTCCGCTGGTTCGGCCGCGGGCCGCACGAGAACTATCCGGATCGCAAATCGAGCGCCCATCTCGGCGTGTGGGAGCAGCCACTCGACGACCCGCCGTATCTCGTGCCCCAGGAGTTCGGCCTGCGCACCGACTGCCGGTGGGTCGAGCTCGTCGATCCCGCTCGCGGTCGACGACTGCGCATCGACGTCGTTGGCCGATCACCCCTGCACATGTCGGCCACCCGACATCGCGCCGAGCAGCTCACGACCACGGCACACGAGGTCGACCTCCGACGCGATCCACGCGTCGTCATCCACCTCGATGTCGCCCATCGTGGTCTCGGCACCGCCAGCTGCGGACCAGATGTCCTCGAGCGCTACCGGATCACGCCGGGGACGTACCGCTTCGGCTACCGCTTGTCGGTCGACGGTTGAGCGTCCGCCGGGGTCGCCCGGCGCACCCGCAGCGGGCGGTCGTCGGCATTGCGACATGTGCCGGTCGACAGGTCGAAGCGCCACCCGTGCAGGGTGCACACGAGATCTCCGTCGTCGAGCTCGCCGAACACTGACAGGTCGGCCTGACGATGCGGGCAGGTGCGCTGCACCATCCACTCGCCGATGCGGATGTCCTCGTCGGCGGATCCACCGCGCTCTGGTTCGAGCCGGCGCACCGCCTCGGCTTCAGTACGCCGCATGCGCTCGACCGACAGCGACTTGAAGAAGTTGTAGACGTACTCGTTGTACGGCCCTGCGCGCCACGCACGGAACCGACACGACAGGAACAGCGAGTTGCTCCAATCCACTGCCCGCTCGGCGACAACCGTCTCGACGAGTTCGCGCTGCACATGGAAGCGAAAGCCGTGCGGCTCACCCGCCCACTCACGCACCTGACGTCGCACGAAGTCGAGGGCGATCGGGAGATCACCAGCGTGGACCACGACGATGTCGCCGATCGCATCGCACACCGTCGGCGCCATCGCCATCAGCGGCTCCCACCACACACGAAGTGTGTCGATCAGATCGGGAGTTGCCGGTCGCCATGCTGCCTTCATCTCGTCGAGCCACGGCAGCCAATCGGCCTGGTACGCACGGAGGTAGTCGTCCTTGTGCTCGAAGATCGCCGCGACCTCAGCGTCGGGCAGCGGATGGGTCACGCTCACCTCGGCCCCGGCGGTGCACTCGATCTCGGTGCCGGGGATCGCGAGCACCCCATGTCGACCTGCCGCAGCCAGTCGGGCGAGGAACGAACGCTGATCCGGGAAGATCGACAGTTCGTCACCCTCGATGACGTTGAACCGGTAGAGCTCGGGATCGAGGAAGGCGGGCGGACCTGCGCTCGGCACGACTGCGCGGGCATCGATCGCCTCCACATAGCGCATCGCTCGGGCGAACTGGCTGTCGACCTTCGCGTCGACGAGTTCGCGCATCCGCTCGGGCGTCTCCTCGTAGACCATGGGGTACCAGATCGCGCCGCTGTACTGCAGCCAGTGCACGTCCACCGGGCCATGGGCACGCAGCGCGGAGAGATCGCTCGTGCGGCAGTCGTTCTGATTGACGAGACGGCCCGTGCCGTCGCTGATCATGATCGCCGAGTCGCCACCCGGGCCGTCGGTGATACTCGTCTCGCAGTGGATCGCCACGGTGAGGTGTGGCCCGAGGGAGAGTTCCTCACCGTCAACCGTGCGCACGATCGAATGGAACCCGAGTGAGCGAAGGGTGCGTTCGAGTTCGCGGGTCGGATACCCCGGCACGAGCACCGTGGCGTCCTTGTCCATATTGGCGACGAGCCAGTCCTCGTCGAGGTGATCGGCATGCAGGTGCGAGATGTAGAGATATGTC
This sequence comes from Ilumatobacteraceae bacterium, assembly GCA_046086305.1. GTDB lineage: Bacteria > Actinomycetota > Acidimicrobiia > Acidimicrobiales > Ilumatobacteraceae > UBA668. The sequence goes on along the minus strand of JBJSXI010000050.1, from coordinate 46,436 downwards.
GGGTGACAGATCCGCTCGAGGACCTCGGCGGCGAGATGGTCGTTACGCGGGAAGACGAACCACGAGCCGTGGAACTGCGGGAGGAACCACGGATCGCACACGATCGAGCCGTCGACGGTGTCGACGAGGATGCCGGCATGACCGATCGACGTCGCGCGCACGACTGTCAGCCTAGTGACGCAGCAACGCAGCGATCAGGGGGGTCAGCGCGAGCAGTCGGTCACAGCGGATCGACGTACTGCTGACCACCGCGCGACACGTGCTCGGTCCACCGAGTGCCGTCCCAGTACCGCAGGTCGTATCGCCCGCGCGGATCGGCCGCCCACTGGGCAGGAACCGCCGGTTGTGCAGCGGCCTGCTGGGCGACCGGCTGTGCCGATGCCTGAGCGGTGTAGGTCGTCTGCTGCGCCGCGGGCTGCGGTGTCGGATGCGCGGCGGCCCAGCCAGCCTCGGTGACGATCTCGCGCGACAGGATCGCCGACACCTCTCCATTCGCGGTGACGATCGACACGACCGACCATCCCTGGCCGGAACGCTCCGTCAGGAGTGCCGCGAGGGCGGTGGGGTCGGAGGCGCTGACGGAGGTGAACTCTTGCATGGCCTCACCGTAGCGCGCTGCGCTTCGAGGTTCCCCCCGGCCTCGCCGCTCACTCGGGTCGGGCCAGCGCGGCACCGTCGTCGGGTGGCGCGCCGTCGTGGATGACCACGCCGTCGCGCAGGGCCACGACCCGGCTGACTCGCTCCACGAACGCGAGATCGTGGGTCGCCACCATCTGCGCCGCACCCTCGGCTGCCGCCTCGTCGAGCAGCGACAGCAGCGCCTCCCGACCCGTCACATCGAGACCGACGAAGGGCTCGTCGACGAGTACGAGGCGGAACGGTCTGACGAAGGCGATCGCGATCGCCGACTTCTGGCGAAGTCCCCGGCTGAAGGTGGTGGGAAGGTCGTCGCGACGATCGACGAGGCCGAGTCGCTCGAGCAGTGCGTCGGCTCGCGGACGCCAGTCGACCACCCCGTGCATTCTGGCGATGAACTCGAGATGCTCGAGCAGTGACAGATCGTCGTAGAAGGTCGGTGTGTCACCGAGCCAGCTGACGGCACGACGTGCCTGCACGCTGCCAGCAGGACGACCACGTACCTCGACCCTCCCCGTCGATGCGTCGAGTAATCCGACGGCGATGCGCAGCAGTGTGGTCTTGCCGCTCCCGTTGTGGCCGATGAGCGCAACTCGCTCACCCTCGGCAACCTCGAGATCCACTGGGCCGAGAGCGACGCGGTCGCCGTACGACTTGGTCAGCGCTGCGACACCGAGTGCGATCATCGCGCACCTGTCCGACTGGCGGCGGTGTGGGCGCGGCCCTCGGTCATGAACCGATCGATCGATGCATGGGCCTGCTCGCGCACACGAACCCAGCCAACGATCAATGCTGCGAGCAGCAGCGGCCCGATCGCAGCACGCACCGCAGCTGCTGCCACGCTGTCACCGACCTCGGCGGCACGGCGGACGATCAGCACCACCGAGGTGCCGATCCCGCTGACGACCACCGGCCACAGGGCCCGCACCGTTGCGGCGAACCCGGCCACCTCGGGGGGTACCAACGACTGTGGCGCATCGGGTGCGCCGCGCACGACGTTGACCACCGCACCGCACGCCGCGCCCCACATGATCGGCACGCAGAGCACCGCGACGGGCACGAGATACTCGAACCCGACGACGGCGATGGCCGCACCACCTGCGACCAGCGCGAACGGGACGAGCGCGGCTGCCGATGCGGCGAGGTGACGGGCCATGACCTCACCCGATTCGACGGGCACCGATGACGCGAGGTCGGGATGGTCGATCTCCTCGGCGAGCGGTTCGAGCACCTCGAGTCCGAGGACGAATCCGGCAGCTGCGGCAATCGCCAAGGCCGTCGTCGTCCCTTCGGCGACCGCTCCGCACGACACGCCGAGCACGATCGCCGCCCCGCCCATGCGCGCAATGCGAACGGCGGGGAAGCGGGCAAGGCCCTGCCAGTCGCGCCGCCACACGGGGCTCCGGCCGATCGGCGGGGTGAACCACGCCGTGTGCCGAGGACGCTCCTCGTCGAGTTGACGACGGAGGAGGACCACCGTGCGCAGGTCCTGCATCGTTGCGGCGAACCGCAACTGGGCGACGAGCGCGCTGCGACGAAGCAACACCTCGGGCGACATGCGGTCGAGTCCGCGCACCCCGATGACGAGCAGGCAGATCGCCACCACGACGACCATCGGCACTGCCGCCGCTCCGACGATCGACACCGACGTGGCATCACGCCATGCGGCGGGCCATGCGGCGACCGCGAGTCCGCCGAGGGGTCCGAGCGGTGTCGGCATCGGTGACGCCACACCGACGACCTGCCAGATGACGAGCGCGACGCCGATCGAACCGGTGACGCGTCGCGGACGCCCGTGGGCGAGCAGTGCGGCAGCCATCCACGATGCACCCACGAGCGCACCCGACGCAGCACCGGCGCACGCCCACGCGGCGATCGACCCGGGCAGTCGGCGCGCCGCGAGTTGGCCGGCCACCCCGCCGACGAGTGCACCACCCACCACGACGGTGCGCAGCCGTTGCATGACCGGCAGGAGCAGGACCTCGCGTCGTTCGACCGGTGCACCGAGAACGTGCACCACATCGGCGGCCTCGATCGCAAGCGGTCCCCCGCGTGCGCCTGCGCGCACACCGGCGAGGACGACCACCGCCGCAAGGACCGCGATCCATGAGGGAACCAGACGGACCAACGCCGCAGCGTCGAGCGGCTCGTCGCCGATCGTCGCGCTCACCCACAGCACCGAGCCCCCGCCGAACAGCACGACGAGATACCCACGGTAGGCCACCTCGAACCAGTCGAGCCGACCGAGTCGGCGGATCCGGCGTCGCTGCCGCAGGTCGACGACGACCCGACCTTCGGGACTGTGCCGCCGCACGACCATCACACCCGCCGCCATCAAGCGGAGCTCCCGTCGTCGCCCAGTGCCGCCGCACGATCGGGATCCGCCGCCCACCCCGACCAACTCGCGACATAGAGACGCGGAGGGGGGAGACCGGCGACCTCCATCCCGAGCACGTTCATGCACGCACTGACACCCGAGCCGCACGAGACGATCGTGGTGGGGTCGGCACCGAGTGCTGCGTAGTGGGCGCGAAGTTCGTCGGGTGAACGGAACCGACCATCTGCGCCGAGCACCGCCGACCACGGCGCACTGCGCGCGCCAGGGACATGACCGGGTCGTGGATCGATGATGGTGACCTCACCGGTGAAGCGTTCACGCGGGCGGGCATCGAGCATCGAACCGCCGTCGGCCGACGCGCGCATCACCTCGTCGACCGATGCGAGCCGATCCACCGGCCATGGCGTCGGTGTCGTCCGCCCACGTCCGGCGGGCGGCCGAGCCCCGACCTCGAGTGGACGTCCTGCAGCGAGCCATGCCGCAAGACCGCCGTCGAGCAGGGCCGCCGAACGCCCGATCATGCGCAACATCACCACCAGACGGCCAGCACTCATCCCACCGGTGTCGTCGTAGGCGACGACGACCGAGTCGTCGGAGATGCCGAGGCTGGCGAGGGACTCGGCGAAGGCGGTCGGATCGGGCAGCGGATGGCGGCCCTCGGTCGCCGGCATCCCGCGGGCGCACAGGTCGGTGTCGAGATCCACCCACACGGCACCCGGGAGGTGACCGGCCAGGAACGCGTCGTAGCCGCTCCGTCCATCGAGGTACCAGCGAACATCGGCGACCACCGCACCGAGTCGGTCGAGCTCGTCCACGGCCACGAGCGGCTGCACATCGAGCATCCTGCCAGCACAATCGGCCGTTCCGACGGCAGAATGGCAGCCGTGTCCGCCGCCGACCTGCACGACGTGTTCGCCGTCATGGCCCTCATCGCCCTCGGCGGTGCCATCGTAATGGGCCTCGCCCGGGTCGTGCCCGCTGTCGCCGCGGTCCGCTTCCTCGACGGCCTCCACCGGGTCCAGCTGCCGCTCGCCGCGCTCGTCGCCACCACCGCATCGCTCGGCAGCCTGTGGTTCAGCGAGGTCGCCGACTGGGAGCCGTGCCGGTTCTGCTGGTTCCAGCGGATCTTCATGTACTCATCAGCGGTCGTCCTCATCGTCGCCTCCATCCGCCGCGACCGCAGCGCTCGCTGGTACGCCGTCCCCCTCGCCGGCATCGGCGCCCTCGTCAGCGGGTGGCACCTCCTGCTCGAGAACCGGATCGTCGAGGAATCCACCTCGTGCACCTCGCTCGTCAGCTGCGCGAACCCCTATTACGTCTCGTTCGGCACGCTCGACTTCTCGTCGGGCACACTCGAGCGGACAGGATTCCCGGTCACACTCGCGGTGATGGCCCTCAGTGGGTTCCTCGCCGTCATTGCCCTGCTCCTCGCCCCCGAGGCGCTCGACCCCACGGAGGACCACGATGGCCAACCGACAGCGAGCTGAGGCCCGCCGCAAGGCGGCAGCCAAGGCGGCCCGACAGGAGAACGGCAGCAAGCTCTGGATGTGGCTCACCCTCGGGGTGATCGCCGCCGTCGCCGTCGTCGGTGGAGTGGTCGTGCTCACCGGTGGCGACGGCGAGACGTCCGGCCCGGGCGACTCGTCGACCAGCAGCACTGCCGCGCCGGCCTTCCCCGACTCGCAGCCGATCACGATCGACGGCGACGCGCTGCCGTCGTTCAACTCACCCTCCGACGATCCGGCGATCGGCATGACTGCGCCGCTGCTCACCGGGCTCGACTTCCGCGGCGACGAGATCATCGTCGATGCGACCGTCGACGGACCGGTGATGCTCGTCTTCCTCGCCCACTGGTGTCCGCACTGCAATGCCGAGATGCCCCGCCTGCTCGACTGGAAGAACAGCGGTGGTGTGCCGCCCGAGCTGAACGTGATCGGCGTCGCGACGGCCGTTGCCTCGACTGCCCCGAACTATCCGCCCCACGAGTGGTTCTCCAACCGTGGCTGGAGCTGGCCCGTCCTCGTCGACCAGAAGGTCGACGACAACGGGTCGGCCGGTAAGGCCGCACAGGCCTACGGGGCGAGTGGGTGGCCGTACTTCGTCATCATCGGTGCCGATGGCACGGTGAAGGCGCGCTCGAGCGGTGAGCTCGAAGTGTCGGAGATCCAGGCGATCGTCGACGCTGCGCTCGCCTGACGCTGCGCACGCCTGACGCTGCGCACGCTTGACACTGGGCTCGTGTGACGACGCGTCGTCGCCGGCTCAGTCGGCCGCGCGACGCGCCGCCTCGTCGAGAATCTCGCGCACGGGCCGACCTGTCGCCGCAGCAACCGCGGCGGCATCGTCGAATTCGGCCTTGGCTCGACCATCGCCCACCTTCACGCGCACCGGCCGACCATCGACCTCGACGACCCGCTCGGTCCGACGCTGCGGCCAACGCTCGAGACGCGTCGCCCGCAGGCCGAGTGATCCCGTCTCGCGCAGCAGAACCGCGGCGACTGCCTCGCTGACCGAAGGGTCGGTGAGGGCGTGCACGGTGAACGCGGGGCGGCCCTTCTTCATCACGATCGATGTGGCCCACGCGTCGTGCGCCCCCGCCCCGAGCAAGGCGGCGATCGTGTGTCCGATCACCTCACCCGTGGCATCGTCGACATTCGTCTCGAGATGGTCGACCGGCTGCCCCGGATCTGGGGTGACACCCGTCGACCCGACCTGCGAACCGACGACCACCTGCACCACGTTCGGGCGGCCCGGCACATCCGCACCCCCTGCGCCGTAGCCCACCGCATGCACGGTCAGTTCAGGGAGCGGTCCGAAGGCATCTGCGAGGGCGACCATCAGCGCGACACCCGTGGGTGTCGCCAACTCGAGACGATCATCCGCACCACGCGCCGGCGCACCGCCGCGAGCGAGCAGCGCAACGACCGCCGGCGACGGGTTGGGAAGTTCACCATGCGCGGCACGCACCGATCCGAGACCCACCGTGATCGGACTGCAGACGATCCGGTCGACGCCCAGCGACTCGAGCGCTGCGCATGAACCGACGATGTCGACGATCGCATCCACCGAGCCGACCTCGTGGAACTCGACCTCGTCAGCAGGTACACCGTGGATCGCACCCTCGACCTCGGCCAAGAGCGTGAACGTGCGCAGCGCTCGCTCGCGCACCCGTGACGGGAGATCGGCATCCTGCAGGAGACGGCGGATCTCGGCGTAGGGGCGATGGCCGTGACGTGCCGTCGGTGATGACTCGTGCGACGCCTCGTCGTGCACCGTGACCAACGCTCGTGTCGCGGCGACACCGGCGCGCGACACCTTCTCGAACGTGAGGGCGTAGCCGTCGACCTGCAGTGACGCCACGGTTGCCGCAACGACATCGGGGTCTGCACCCGCATCGATGAGCGCGCCGAGGGTCATGTCGCCCGCTGTTCCCGCGAAGCAATGGAACCAGGCCGCGCGTGTCGATGTCATCGGCACATCCTGCCGAGCGCGCAGGCTGCACCGAAGCCGTTGTCGATGCCGACGACGGTCACCCCACTCGCGCAGGTCGCGTGCATCGCCAGCAGTGCTGTCACACCATCGAGTCCCGCGCCGTACCCGACGCTCGTCGGTACTGCGACAACCGGACACGAGGTGAGGCCGCCGATCACACTTGCGAGCGCACCCTCCATTCCGGCGACCACGACCACTGCGTCGGCAGCAGTGACCCGGTCGATGTGGGCGAGGAGTCGATGTAGGCCGGCGACACCCACGTCGACGAGACGATCGGGATCGAAGCCGAGGGTGCGCAGTGTGAGCACACATTCGTCGACGACGGCGACATCGCTCGTGCCCGCACTGACGACGAGCACCCTCGCCGATCGGTGCGGCTCGGGGATCCTCCACGCGACACATCCGGCCGCAGCCGTACCCCCCGGGTGCACGGACATCACCGCAGCGCCGAACTCGTCGGTCACCCTCGTCAACAGCACCGGTCCCGAGCCGTCGGCGAGCAACTCGCCGACGATCGCCCGGCACTGCTCGATCGTCTTGCCGGGGCCGTACACGGCCTCGGGCATCCCCTGGCGCAGCGCACGATGGTGGTCGACGAGGGCATCGCCCACATCGACGAACGGCAGACGTCGCAGTCGCCCGACCGCCTCGTCCGGGCTGACGACACCGCGCCGCACGTCATCGACGAGTTGGCTCAGTGCGTCGGCATCCATGGGGCCATTGTGCCGTCCCGCACTCCGCTGGATACACCGGCACCGCCAATAGCCTTGTCCCATGACCGACCGCCGGCCGCGGGTGGGCTTCCTCGGCCCGCTCGGCACCTTCACCCAGCAGGCCCTCGAGGGCCAGCCCGATCTCGCCTCGGCCGAACATGTGCCGTACCGCACGATGCCCGACGTCCTCGACGCCGTCGAGCGCGGCGAGGTCGACCTCGGCCTCGTCGCCATCGAGAACTCGATCGAGGGCATGGTGAACCTCACCCAGGACGAGCTCGCGTTCAACCACGACCTGCTCATCCAGCGCGAACTGGTACTCGACATCGAGCACTGCCTCCTCGCCACACCCGGCACGGCGATGTCCGACATCACTGCGGTGCTGAGCATCCCGGTTGCCAGTGCGCAGTGCCATGCCTATCTGCGCACCCATCTACCCAATGCCGAGTTGCGCGCGGCGAACAGCACGGCCGAGGCCGCGCGCACGGTCGCCGAGTCGGGCACCACGACCCTCGCCGCCGTTGCGCCGCGCACGAGTGCCACCGTGTACGGCCTCGACATCCTCGCCGCCGATATCGCCGATCATCCGGGCAATCAGACCCGCTTCGTGGTCGTCGCCCGCGAGGGTGTGCCGGCCCCGACAGGACACGACCGCACCGCCCTCGTCATCTACCAGCGCGCCGACGAACCGGGCAGTCTCATCAGCATCCTCCAGGAATTCGCTGCCCGACGGATCAACCTGTCGAACCTGCTCTCACGCCCGACCAAGGATGGTGGTCTCGGCGACTACTGCTTCGTCGTCTACCTCGAGGGTCACATCGCCGACGAACTCGTTGCCGATGCCCTGCGCGCCCTGCACGCCAAGCAGGGGCGGGTGAAGTTCCTCGGCAGTTACCCGGCCGCCGGCTCGCACGCCGTCAGCGCCCGCGAGCACGCCGATGCGCGCTGGCGCGAGGCCGACGACTGGGTCGAGGGACTGCGCGCCAGCATCCGCCCATGAGTCATCGTCCATGACTGGCCACCCGTGACTCCTCGCCTGCACACGGTCGTCGCCGGCGCGGGTGATCCGCCGATCCTGTTCATCCACGGGATGGGCACCTCGTCGTCCTCGTGGACGCGCTGCCTCGAGTTGCTCGCCCCGCTCCACCGTGTCTGCGCCGTCGACCTGCTCGGACATGGCGCGTCACCCGTCCCCGATGATCGAGGCGAGTACACGCGCGACCGAGCACTCATCGACCTCGACGAGGTCATCGCCGACCCCGTCACCGGTCTCGGCACTCACCCCGTCCTCGTCGGCCACTCGCTCGGCGGCTACCTCGCACTCGCCCATGCGGCCACCCGGCCGGGCATCGCCCGGGCGATCATCGTGCTCAACACCGGACCCGGATTCCGCAATCCCGAGCGGCGCGAGGCGTGGAACGAACGATCGCGTCGCAACGCCCATCGCTTCGGTGTGCCACCGCAGGTGGCCGACCTCAACCTGCAGGCCGACTCGGTCGTCATCGACCGCCTCGCCGAGATCACCGTCCCCGTGTTGGTCCTCGTCGGTGGCGACGACCGTCCCGACTACGCGACTTCCGGCGAGTACCTCGAACGCTCGATGCCCGACGCACGGTGCGAGGTCATCGCGGGCGGTGGCCATTCGATGCACGAGGACACCCACGCCGAACACATCGCCCGGCGGATCCACGAATTCGTCGCCCCGCTCGCGACCCACTTCGACGGGTAGATTTCCGGACGGAACGGTGGCAGAGCGGACAAATGCGCGCGCCTTGAAAGCGTGAGGCCTCACGGCCCGGGGGTTCGAATCCCTCCCGTTCCGCTCGGCTCACCGCCCACACGATCATGACGAACTCGATGTACGACGACCACTGGCTCCTCGAGGTGGTCGAGGCAATGCCCGACGGCGTCGTGATCGTCGATGATGCCGGCGAGATCGTCCTCGTCAATCGCGAGGTCGAGCGCATGCTCGGCTACACCCGCAGCGAACTGCTTGGTCAGCCCGTCGAGATGTTGATGCCCACCTACATCCGCGACGTCCACCGCACCCACCGGTCGGCGTACACCGCGTCACCCCGTCGGCGTTCGATGGGGCCCGGTCTCGACCTCGTCGCCCGACGCGCCGACGGCTCGTGCTTCCCCGTCGAGATCTCCCTCGCCCCCGCCGTCGTCGCCGATCAGCAGGTCGTCATCGCCTCGGTACGCGACATGACGACCAACCGCGCGATCGACGCCGAACTGACCGCCGCGCGTGAGCGGGTGATGCTCGCCGAGGACCACGAGCGGATCGCCCGCGATCTGCACGACACGGTCATCCAGCGACTCTTCGCCGCAGGCCTCAGCCTCCAGAGCGTGCTGCCGTCGGTGCCCGACGCAGCGAAGGAGAAGATCGAGCGGATCATCGACGACCAGGACGACGCGATCCACGAGTTGCGCACGGCGATCTTCGGGCTCGCCAGTAAGCGCAGCAAGGGTCGGACCGTCAGGGTCGTGGTGAACGAGATCGTCGACGAGTCGGCGCGGGTGCTCGGATTCCGGCCGGTGCTCCACTTCGAAGGCGTCCTCGACACGGTGGGCGAGGAACTCACCGCCGAGATCGGTGCCGTCACCCGCGAGGCACTCAGCAACGTGGCCCGCCACGCACGGGCACGTCGGGTCGAGGTCGGCCTGTCGAACGACGGCGGTGCACTCACCCTCGTCGTGCGCGACGACGGCAGCGGCATTCCCTCGAGTCACCGACTCGGCAGCGGTCTGTTGAACATGCACGACCGGGCGGCTCGTCTCGGTGGACGGTGCACGGTGGCATCGAGCGATCAGGCCGGCACCACAGTGCGCTGGCAGGTACCACTCGACGAGTGAAACACCCCGCTCACGAAGGGGTTCCCGGTGATCACCCCGCCGGTGGATCGTTCGACGTCTTGCGACCGACGCCGGCTTTCACGGCAAAGACCGCGGCTTCGGTCCGCCGACTCATGCCGAGCTTCATGAGCATGTTCGAGACGTAGTTCTTGACCGTCTTCTCGGCGAGATGAAGTTCGTTGCCGATCTGACGGTTCGTCGCGCCCTCGGCGATGAGGTCGAGGATTCGCCGCTCCTGCGGTGTGAGCTTGGCCAGCCGCTCGTCCTCGGCACTCGGATTGCGCAGGCGATGCAGCACCTTGGTGGTGACCGAGGGATCGAGCAGCGATTCACCGCGCGCCACCCGGCGGATCGCCGTGACGAGATCGTTCCCGCGGATCTGCTTGAGCACATAGCCCGCAGCACCGGCCATGATCGCTTCGAACAGCGCATCGTCGTCGCTGAACGAGGTGAGCATCAGACACGCGATCTCCGGATGATCGCTGCGCACCTCGCGGCACACCTCGACGCCACTGCCGTCGGGCAGCCGCACGTCGAGCACGGCGACGTCGGGGCGCACCGCCGGGATGCGGGCGAGTGCCTCGGCCGCGGTCGATGCCTCACCGACCACGACGATGTCGCCGCTCGACTCGAGCAGTTCGCGCACGCCGCGCCGCACGATCTCGTGGTCGTCGAGCAGGAACACCGAGACAGTCGTCGTGTCGTCCATCCGTGCCAGTGTGCCATCGCCGAGGGCGGCGCCGGAACCATCGGTGTCGGGTACGGGACCCCGGGCCTCCCCTCGCGGTGCCGCCGCCCGACGAGCACCCGTAGACTCGCCGATCGTGGTCGTGCTGCAGGCGAACGACGTGTGCTGGTGCGGGAGCGGACGCAAGTACAAGCGCTGCCACCGTCCCCTCGAGGGTCGGGTGCAGCAGGGTGTCGTCAGCCCGATGCGCACCGTGCCGGCCCACATTCCCGCCCCGCCGTATGCCGCGACGGGTGAGGTCGCCCGGTGGGACGAGGCGCGGGTCAAGTCACCCGAGGTGATCGAACGCATGCGTCACGCCGGCAGGGTCGCCGCCGAGGTGCTCCGTCTCGCCGGCGAGCAGGTGAGGCCCGGGGTGACGACCGACGAGATCGATGTGTTCGTCCACGAGGCCTGCATCGCTCGGGGGGTGTACCCGAGTCCGCTCAACTACCACGGCTACCCGAAGAGTGTGTGTACGAGTGTCAACGAGGTCATCTGCCACGGCATCCCCGACAGTCGGCCGCTCGAGGACGGCGACATCGTCAACCTCGATGTGACCACCTATGTCGACGGGGTACACGGCGACACCAACGCGACGTTCTTCGTCGGCGCGGTCGACGATCTCAGCCGCACCCTCGTCGCGGTGACCGAGGAGTGCATGTGGCACGGCATCGAGGCGGTGCGCCCCGGCCGACCACTCAGCGACATCGGACGGGCGATCGAGCAGCACGCCAAGAAGTACCGGTTCGGTGTCGTGCGCGCGTTCATCGGGCATGGCATCGGCGAGCAGTTCCACACCGACGTCCAGGTGTTGCACTACTACGACCCGCGCAACACCATGGTCATGCGACCCGGGATGACATTCACGATCGAACCGATGATCACCCTCGGGACATGGCAGCACCGGATGGTCTTCGACGACGACTGGACCGCGGTCACCGCCGACGGCAAGCGCACCGCCCAGTTCGAGCACACCGTCCTCGTCACCGACGACGGCGTCGAGGTGCTGACGGCCCCCGGTGCGGTGAGCCCGGCCGCACCGTGGCGTCACACTGATAGTTGAGCCGATCGGCCCATAGCCCGCGTTCCAGGTCACTCGTACACTCGGCGTGTTCAAGTGTCCGACTGAGTGTCACTATCAGTAGCAGTCTTGATGTGACCTTTATCTGGCCGGTCCACCAGCGGTGCGACCGGCCTCCGCCGGGAGAGGGTTCGTGCGTCGAAGATCAGAGGCTCCGGCACGGATCCTCGAGGCAGCCATTGCCACGATCGAGGAGGGCGGCGAATCGGCCGTCAGGGTCCACGACCTCGCCGCAGCGTGCGGGGTCACCGGACCGATCCTCTACCGCGCCTTCGGCAGTCGCGAGGGGCTCGTCGTTGCGGCTCAGACCGAGCGCTACCGGCGAACGGCCATCGCCGACATCGACGCACTGTCGGAAGAGATCGACCGCTGCGTGTCGTGCGACGAGCTACGCACCGTGCTCTCCCGACACGTCGCCCACATCCTGTCGCCCGAGCGCACCCGCGACCGGCGCGTGCGCGCCAACATCGTCGGGAGCAGTATCACCCGACCGGCACTTGCCGCCGAGATCGTTGCGATCGACCGGCGCACGGTCGGCCTCGTCGGCGCAGCACTCGATCGGGCCCGGTCACGCAGCCTCGTCCGCAGCGACATCGACACCCTCGCGCTCGCCGCATGGGTCGTCGGTCAGGCCACCGGACGGATCCATGTCGATCTCGCCCCGAGCGACATCGACGCCGCTGCATGGGATCACATTGCGCAGTCGGCTGTGCTGTCGATGGCCGTCAACGACTGACGGGTCGATCCGACTCGTCGCCAGAGGTCAGCGAGGATCGGGACGTGACGGTTTGACGCACTCCCACGTCACGTGATGGTGCGGGGGGAGAAATCCGAGGCGGAGCGATGTCTGCCTGTCCGCCACACTGACGACATCACGTTCACCGCCGAGCGTGCGACGGGCGACATCGACGAGTTCACCAATGGAGAACTCATCTCCCGAATCGGGGGGCGGTGGCACGAGTCCGGTGAGGGCAGCGAGCCATTCATCGGTCACCAATGCAACCGTCGTGAATCGAGTCGCTCGGAGTCGGTCGAGGAGATCCCAACCGAAATTGAAGAACACCTTGGTGTTGTCAGCGTGGAACTCGGGGACGAGGGGCTCACGCGTGACACCGTGGAGTAGGGGTACCTGGAGGTACATCCGGCCGCCGGGTGACAGCACCCGGAAGATCTCGGCCAATGCACGATCCGTGTCGGGGACGTGCTCGAGTACATGCGGGGTGAGCACGATGTCGATCGACTCGTCAGGCAGGGCGATGTCCTGGAGATCGATCCGAAGATCCCCGACATGAGCCGTCAGATCGAAATCGCTCGCCGAGTAGTCGAAGTCACGCCGCATCATGGTTCGGTAGCCCTGCCCCAGACGAGGACTCGTCTCGAGAACACGACGACCCGCGCAACCCGGTGTTCGAGAGACGAAGCTGTGCACCAAGAACCGGTCGCGAGAGATGCTCCCGCACTGCGGACACTGCGCCGACTCGGAGTGGAACGAGCCGATAAAGGCATCGCCAGACCACTGGCAGATGTTGCATGCGTGCGGCGCCGCATCGTCGGGCGCAGCCCGCAGGATCGATGACGACATCCACCAGCCGGTGGCGGCGCTCCTTCGCTGCCGCCACGAGCTCAGTCTGGCTCGGACGACCGATCCCGCACGTGCGAACGACGACACTCACCCCACCGTACCCGCATCAGGGCACCACGGCGCGAACAACTGAATCACGACTACGTGTGTCGCAAGCCGGTCATCGGGCCGTCAACGACTGACGGGTCGACAGGGGGATCGCGGCGAGCAGTGACGGTGAGAGCCGCACCGTGCCGGCACCGAGACCGCTGCCCGCAACGTGGTGGTGCACCCACTCGACCGAGGATGCCGAACCGAGGATCGACAGCACCCGGTCCGGTTCGGATGTCACACAGGTGATCACCGGGACACCCGGGAGCCACTCGCCCTTGACGTCGTGCACCGCCTCGATCGTCCGGGTCTGGTTCGCCACGAGGATCTTCGGGACGAGGCGGCGATGTGCCCACTCGCGCATCGGCGGCGTCAGCCGCTCGAGGTCGACGCGGGGCGCGAAGAACCTCTGGCGGGCGAAACGCACGTGTCGCTCACCCCAATGGCATCGCCCGGGATCGATGAGTCCACACGTGACGAGTGGTGGTCCGTCGACATCGTCGCCGACTGCGCCTACCAGGCCGTAGTAGCGATCGCGGAAATCGACACTGAACGTGGCGATGTCACCGAGCACCGGACCGTCGGTGGACTCGGGCGCACCACCCGTGAGCAGACCCGACCAGGCGGTGGGCATTGCGATCGGCTCGACCGGCTCGAAGTTCGGCCCCGTACAGCGCCGCACCATCTCTTGACGCGCGCCCACCTCCCACACACCGGCCCACACCCGCACACTGGCGTCGAACATCGGTGTCGTCGACCACCACATCCAGCGCAACGCGGCCCCCTCCATGACCTCGGCGCGCACGGATGCCGCATCGCGCGCCGCGAGGATCGACTGAGGGAGCACGAGCCCAAATCGTCCACCGGGTCGAGTGAGCCTCCGGGCGAGGGCGAGGAATTCGGCCGCCGCGTCGGCGTACGGGCCACCGCCGAGGCGCGGTCGGTCGCCGCGTGCCGTCGCAGTGGTTCGCTGGGCGAGGAACGGTGGATTGCCGACGACTACGTCGAAGGTCTCCTCGCCCCAGTCGCGACGGAGCGCGTCGTCGTGTTCGAACGGGGTGCGCGGATCGATGTCGACACCGCGACATTCCGGGAGGCTGCTCGCCGTGAGGAATCGACCATCGCCGCACGCCGGGTCGAGGATCCGACGCGCCCCGGGGAACACGGACTCGGCGAGGATCGCCTCCACGAGCTCTGGCGGTGTGTACCAGACACCCAGTCGCTTGCGCTCGGCACGTTGGGGCGCCGTCACGTCGCCAGCGTAGGGTGTCGTCCCGTGGCCGACGACGAACCCACACCGGGTCGGCATCTCGAGTTCACACGCGACGAGTGGGCCGAGTTGCGTGCCGCCACGCCACTCACGCTGCGCGAAGACGACCTCGCCGCACTCCGCGGCATCAACGAGCGGATCGACCTCGACGAGGTCGCTGCCGTCCTGCTCCCGCTGACCCGGCTGTTGAACCTCTACGTGGCAGCGACCCAGCAGTTGCACAAGGCGTCGGCCGCGTTCCTCGGCACGCTGGCACCGAAGGTCCCGTACGTGATCGGTATCGCCGGCAGTGTTGCCGTCGGCAAGAGCACCTTCGCCAGGATCCTCCAAGCCCTGCTCGCCAAGTGGCCCGATCACCCGAAGGTCGAACTCGTCACCACCGACGGCTTCCTGCTGCCCAACCGTGTCCTCGACGGGCGCGGCATCATGAATCGCAAGGGCTTTCCGGAGAGTTACGACACCAGACGCCTCCTTCAATTCCTCCGCGAGGTGAAGAGCGGACGCCCCGAGGTGTCGGCACCCGTCTACAGCCACGTCGTCTACGACATCGTCGACGGCGAGTCGATCACCGTGCGCCAGCCCGACATCTTGATCCTCGAGGGACTCAACGTGCTGCAGATCGGCTCGCTCGCCGAGGGACTGCCCGACGAGTTCGTCAGCGACTACTTCGACTTCAGCATCTTCATCGATGCCGACGAGCACGACATCGAGCAGTGGTACGTCTCACGGTTCCTCACCCTGTGTGACACCGTGTTCCAGGATCCCGACAGCTTCTTCCGCCACTACGCGCACCTCACTCGCAACGAGGCGATCGACACTGCTCGATTGATCTGGCGGGAGATCAACGGGCGAAACCTGCGTGAGAACATTCTTCCCACGCGTGATCGTGCTGATCTCCTGCTGCGCAAGGGCAGTGATCACCGGGTGACCGACGTCCGCCTTCGACGCCTCTGAACCTTCGGCTCATCGACCAGCAGTTCAACGTGTCGCGAGCCACGCCGGAAGATCGGTGATCGACGCGAGTTCGACGACGTGCTCGTCGTGATCGACGTGTTCGAGCTCCCACAGCAGCGGATACGGCACATGCACCGCAGTGCCACCGATCGACATCACCGGGAGAACATCACTCTTCACACTGTTGCCGACCATGCAGAAACGAGCTCGGTCGATATCGAGCCGATCGAGTATCCGGCGGTAGGTCTCGGCATCCTTCTCGAGGACGATCTCGACATCGGTGAAGTGATGGGCGAGTCCACTCGTGGCGACCTTGCGCGACTGGTGGATCAGGTCCCCCTTGGTGATCAGCACGAGACGGTGATCTCGGCCGATCTCCTCGAGTACCTCGGGCACGCCGTCGAGCAGTCGCACGGGGGCGAGCAGCTGGTCCTTGATGGTGTCGACGAGCTCGCCGATGACGGTCCCGGGTACCCGACCGTCGGTGACGGTGATTGCAGCCTCGACCGCCGAAAGACCGAACGCCTTCACCCCGTATCCCGTGATCGACAGATTCGCCCGCTCGACCGCTCGCAACGCTGCTGCAACATCGATCCCGCTCGCCGCATACGGACCGACCAGTTCGACGAAGCGCTCCTCGGTCGCCCGAAATGCATCCTCGCTGTGCCAGAGCGTGTCGTCGGCGTCGAGCCCGATGACGTCGAACGTCGTCATCGGTGCAGCGCGTTGAGGTAGTTGTAGACCGTGATCCGGCTGACACCCATTGCGTCGGCGACATCCTCGACAGCGCGGCGAAGCGTAAACGCGCCACGTTCGTCGAGCAGACGGATCGCGCGCTGCTTGTCCTCACGCGACATCGCCGGCAGCCGACCACCCAGCTCTCGTTCGACCTGATCGATCAGCCGATCGAGTGCACCGTGCAGCGCTGCGGGTCGCACGGCGGCGACGACCTCACCCTGCCACTCGAGCGGGAGATCTCCCGACACTCGTTCCTCTGCGGCGACGAGCGACGCACCGAGCGCCTCGACGATCGGGCGGACGGCGTCGACGAGTGGATGGCGCAGCGGCCGACTCATCCGTCGAGCCGTTCGACATGCAGGCTGACATGGGTGGCGCCATGGGCGAAGGCCGCCGACACGATCGCATCGCTCACCGCACCGACCTGTTCGGCGGACACCCGACACGTCGAGCCGAACGGACCGAAGTCGACCACATGGCCGAGGGCCTCGACGGCAGCGACGGCGGCGCGGACATGGTCGCCGGGGTTCCCCTCGTGGAAGGGCTCGATGGTGAACTCGAGTTGCAGCACGCGCCGATGGTACCCACCAGCCCGTGTGGGCCGTCCGACGACGTCAGCCCCGGCCCATCACCCGCTGCAGTTCGGCGCTGCGGGCGATGCAGTCGGCGCCGGCCGCATCGAACGCCTGCCCGAGGCGCACGAGCGCGGTCCGGAACGTCTGGTGCCACTCGTGCTCGAAGCGGTCACGTGCCGGTCCGGTCCAGGTCGTGCCGGCGAGGACCGAGCTCACCGATCCCATCAACCCCTCGATCGCAGTCATCTGCTGACGCATCGTGCGGCCGAGGGCTGCGAGTTGCTCGGGATCGGCTCCGTAGAGGGTCATCGGTGGTCCTCCTGTGACGTGCAGTGCGGCATGTGGTGGGTCGTGCGCTGTGGTGTGCAGGCCATTGGGCACATCGGGTCGCCCTCGAGCGCAGACGACATCAGCCCGTCGGCGGCACGACGAGCAGTGGCAGCACCAGGGCCACCGAGTCGGGGACGAAGAGCCCCGCCACCCCCGCCATGTCGACGAGCTCTTCGACATGCGTCCACCGCACCTCGCTGATCTCGCCGTCGACGAAGTGGAACGGCCCGTCGTGCACGGTGCGATAGCACCTGCCGATCAACGAGACGTCGGCATCGTCGAAACGTCCGCCACCGAGCTCGATCAGGGGTGCGCCGTCGACACCGAGTTCCTCGGCGAGTTCGCGCTGTGCGGCAGCGTCGTAGGTCTCGCCCGACGCGACGACGCCCCCCACCGCCAGATCCCACCGGCCGGGCCAGATGTCCTTGTCGTCGGCCCGCCGATGCACGAGCCACACCCCGGCCGACGACTGCACGGCGATGAAGACGGCCCGGTGCCGGAGACGGTCACGGCGCATCACCCAGCGAGGAACGACCCCGACGACCCGATCGGATTCATCCACGACATCGACGGGTTCATCGTCTGCACGACCGGCCATCGGCACGGTCATAGCATCCCGGTATGGATCTCTCCACCCTCACCGAGGAAGCCCGCGACCTGCTCGACGACACGATCGACCTTCGCCGCACCCTTCACCGCTGGCCCGAGATCGGCAACGACCTTCCGATCACCAAAGAGCAGGTCCTCGGCGCACTCGAGGGGCTCCCGCTCGCCGTCACCGAACACACGTCGACGAGTGGCATCGTCGCCCTCCTCGAGGGTTCACGACCCGGCCCGACCGTGCTCCTGCGCGGCGACATGGACGCGCTCCCCCTGCACGAGGACACCGACCTCGACTTCACGAGCGCCACCGACGGCCAGATGCACGCATGTGGACACGACACCCACACGGCGATGCTCGTCGGCGCAGCCCGTCTGCTGACGGCGCGGCGCGACGACATCGCCGGTCGAGTGCTCTTCATGTTCCAGCCGGGCGAGGAGGGTTTCGCCGGTGCACGTTTCATGCTCGACGAAGGACTGCTCGACGTGCCCCGGTACTCCGACGGCAGTGACTCACCGATCACCGGCGCGTATGCGCTGCACATCACCTCGAACCTGCCGAGCGGATGGATCGCCAGTCGGGGTGGATCGATCATGGCCTCATCGGACACGATCCGCATCGTGGTCACCGGCCGCGGTGGGCACGCAAGCCAGCCGCACGCCGCGCTCGACCCGATCCCCGTCGCGTGCGAGATCGTCCAGGCGCTGCAGACCATGATCACCCGCTCGGTCGATGTGTTCGACCCCGCAGTCGTGACCATCGCCCGGATCACGGCCGGCACCACCTCGAACGTCATCCCCGAGACGGCCGAGATCCTTGGCACCGTGCGCACCGTCAGCGAGCGGACACGGCAGCGTGTCCGCGACGCGATCGGGCGCGTCGCCGAGGGGATCGCGTCGGCACACGCGGCTCACGTCGAGGTCGAGTACGTCGACGGTTACCCCGTCACCGTGAACGATCCCGGGTCGGCCGACTTCGCGCTCGGGGTCGCCGGCGACGTCGTGGGTACCGCGACCACCGTCAAGATGCCCCATCCGATCATGGGTGCGGAGGACTTCAGCTACGTGCTCGACCGGATCCCCGGGGCGATGCTGTTCCTCGGCGGTACGTCGCACGACCGCGACCCTTCGACTGCACCGGCGAACCACTCGAACCGCGTCGTGTTCGACGAGTCGGCCATGGTGCAGGGGATGAGTGTCTACAGCGCACTCGCGCTACGCCACCTGAGTCCCGGCTGAGAGCACGCCGGCCGATCGCGCCGGCCCAGTACATCTGCTCAGCGAGCGGGTGGCTGCACCGTCAGGCGCAGAGTGACCAACTCGAACGGTCGCACGGTCAGGGCGACGATGCCGTCGGTCACGTCGATCGCCGACTGCGGTTCCTCGAGCGACGTGCACCGACTCGCCCGATCGATCCGCCCCGATCCGCGGAGCGTCACCGCCGCCCGTCCGCCGCAGACCTCGGCAAGCCGCACGACGAGATCACCCGAACCATCATCGGCCCGCTTCACCGCGCTCACCGACACCGACGGGTGGTCGACCTCCACGACAGGAGCCACCGAACTCGCCGCCGACCCCACCGCACGACGTAGTGGGCGCGCCAGTGCCTCGGCCTCCGCGATCACCTCGTGGAGTCCAGGGCCGTGGGCGAGCAGTGACACCGTCGTGGTGTGTCGACCATGATCCTGCTCGGGATCGGGGAACTTCGCCGCGCGCAGCAGCGACACACGCACACCACCCGACTGCAACCCATGGCCGTACCGACCGTCGTCGAGTACCGCCACACCCCATCCGGCCTCCGACAGGTCGACATAGCCGTGCGCGCACACCTCGAACTTCGCTGCATCCCACGACGTACTTGCGTGCGTCGGCCGCATGACGTGACCGAACTGGATCCCGCACGCCGCCTCGCGGGCCCGCACGTCGAGGGGCACCATCAACGACAGCAGTGACTCGTCCTCGTGCCAGTCGACATCGATCGTCAGATCGACACGCGGCGATCCGGCGCGCACGACGAGGTCGGTGATCGCCCGCGAGTGTCGGCCCACCGTTCGCACGACTCGCAGTCGGGCGACGAGCGGACCGTGATCGATCACCTCGACCGACTCGACACCACCGACGACCACACCGCGGGCAGCGGTCCACGACTCGAGATCCCATGCGTCGTACTCGACGGGATGGTCGGGAGCCAGTTCGAGCTGAATGCGGTGCCCGACCGGCACGATCTCCCTGCCCCTGCGTAGATCGATCACCGACGTGACCGATCCGTCGAGGTCCCACGAGACCGCCACCGAGGAGTTGGAGAACGAGTGCTCCGTCACGTGCACGACGTCGACAGGCTGTTCGGCCACCGCCGGTGCGAGGCCATGGCCGGGAACGCTCACCCGCCATGCGGTGCGGCCGTCGGCGAGCTGCTGCACCGGCCCGCCATCCGGCGGCATCGCCGACTCGATCACCTCGGAGCGCCGTCGTGACGACGCATTGGCAACGATCTCACCCGCCGCCACACGCTCGAGCGCCGTCGCGACGAGTTGTTCGAGTCGCTCACCGACGCGCGCGTGGGTGGCCTCTGCATCTTCGTGGACCCACGTGATCGAAGAACCGGGGAGGATGTCGTGGAACTGCTGCAGGAGGACGTCCTTCCAGAGTCCGTCGAGCTCGGCGGCGACCTCGGCGGGCACATCTCCCCCACTCGCCCACCACAGCTCAGCCTCGTGCAGGAGACGCTCGCAGTGGCGGTTCCCCATCTTCGTGCGCACCTGACTGGTGAACGTGCCGCGGTGCATCTCGAAGTACAACTCGCCGTTCCACACCGGTGCCGGTGCACCTGCGGCGATCTCGGCCTCGATGCGCTCGAAGAACTCGTCGGTCGTCCCGGGTGACACACGGGGGACGCCGGCGAGATCTGCCGTTCGACGCATGCGCTCGATCATCTCGCGCGTCGGCCCACCGCCACCGTTGCCGTGTCCGAACGGCATCAACGACCAATCGCTCCACTGATGCTCGGTGAAGTTCCGCTCGGCGAGCGCCAACTCCTCGCCGACGACCGTGGCGTTGTAGGTGTCGACGGGCGGGAAGTGGGTGAGGACGCGCGACCCGTCGAGGCCTTCCCACCAGAACGTGCTGTGCGGGAATCTGTTCTGACGATTCCAACTCAACTTCTGCGTCACGAACCTCGTGCAGCCCGCCGACCGGAAGATCTGCGGCAACGACGCCGGATATCCGAAGACATCGGGGATCCACGCCTCACGACAGCGCACCCCGAACCTGCTCTCGAAGTAGCGCTGCCCGTGGACGAGTTGGCGCACGAGGCTCTCCCCGCTCGGGAGGTTCATGTCGGCCTCGACCCACATCCCGCCGACGGGCTGCCACGCACCGCGGGCGACACGGTCGCGGATCCGGGCGAAGAGTTCGGGGTACTGCGTCTCCATCCAGTGGTACTGGACGGCCTGTGAGCAGACGAAGCGGAAGTCGGGATAGTCGTCGATCATTCGCACCGCTGAGGCAAAGGTGCGTGCACACTTGCGAATGGTCTCGCGAATCGGCCACAACCATGCCGAGTCGATGTGCGCATGTCCGACAGCGATGATCCGATGTGCATCGTCGCGCGCACGCAGTGCCATCGCCGGCTCGAGAATTCGACGCGCCTGCGCCGCCGACGCACCGATCGAGTGAACGTCGGTGAGATCGACGGCGTCGAACGCCGCCGTGAGATCGCGCAGCAGGCGGACGCGACGCTTGTCGGACCCGTCGAGGGATGACATCACCCCGAGCAGCACCTCGACGTCGAGCAGCAGGTGGAAGACGTCGTCATCACGTTGCGCGAGCATCGCCGTGCGTAGCCGATACAACGGCGAGTCGCCGGCGGTGCGCAGCGACCCGAGATTGTGGTGCCTGACACGTGGAGTGATCGCCGGATTCGACGCCACCTCGACGATCAACTCGACGGGACCACCGGCAACGTCGAGCGGTACCGCCGTTCGGCGCGGATGCACACCCTGGACCGGCCCCGCGGCATCCCACACCAGCCCCTCACTCTGGAAGCCGGCGCTGTCGGGGTGGAAACCGAGGTCGACGACCGCTTCGATCGCACCGATCGATCGACCCGTCGCGCCCGATGTCGACCATTCGCCGGGTACCGAGCCGCGCAGGAGCAGCCACGTCGTCCCCCACGGTCGACCGAAGTGGGTGCCGAGGGCGAGCGGCCGACCTTCGCTACGCAGCGCAGCGATGGCCACATCGCGCGACACAGGCTCACCCGGCACCTCCCAGGCGACGATCTCGAGCGGCACCGTCGACGGATACATCGCCGGGAGCAGTCGTTCGGCGAGTTCACGGCGCAGTCGGCGTTCGAGGAGTGTCGCGTCGAGGTGCACCGACGGAGCGTACGCCCATGACACGACCCCTGTTCGACGGCTACGTTGCCCCGGATGACGAGCGATGCTCCGCACGACGCCCCTCTGGCGGGCATCCGCGTCCTCGACCTCACGCGCGTACTCGCCGGACCGCACGCCACACGGATGCTCTGCGACCTCGGCGCCGAGGTCATCAAGGTCGAGCCACCCGAGGGCGACATCACTCGCACCACCTCGCCACGGATCAACAGCATCGCGACCTACTTCGCCCAGCAGAACGTCGGGAAGGAATGCATCAGCATCGACCTCGACCATGCCGAGGGCCGCGAACTGCTCCTCGCGCTCGCCGACCACTGCGACGTCGTCGTGGAGAACTTCCGACCCGGTGTCCTCGATCGCCTCGGCATTGGTGCCGAGGTGTTGCGGGCCCGCAACCCGCGACTCATCGTTGCAAGCGTGAGTGGCTACGGCCAGACCGGTCCGTGGGTCCACCGACGCGCCTACGCACCGGTCGTCGGCGCCGAGTCGGGATTCACCCGTTCACAGGGCGACGCTCGGGGCGGTGAGTACGCCAACGACGCGCACAGTCACGCCGACGTCTACACGGCCCTCGAGTGCGCGGCGGCCATCCTCGCGGCGCTCTTCCGCCGGGAGCGCACCGGACGAGGCGACGTCATCGACGTGTCGATGGCCGGCACGATGCTGTACGTCAACGAGCACACCCACGATCACCTGTGGGACGGCGATCCACACGTCGGTCACATCCGCAGTTTCCGCCCGATGGACTACCCGGTGCTCACCGCAGCCAACGGCGAATCGGTCGTCGTGAGTGGTCACCCCGCCGAGAACCTGACCTTCGACTTCTACATGGCCTCTATCGGTCGCCGCGACCTGATCGGCGATGCCCGATTCGCCACGACCGCGTTGCGACTCGAACACCTCGACGAGATCCACGATCTGCTGACCGACTGGGCATCGACGATGCCCGATCCTGCGTCGATCGAGGAGGTCATGGCAGCCAACAAGTTGGCGGTCGGCAAGCTGCGGACCGTTCGCGACCTGTGCGACACCGACTGGGCGCGCGAACGGCGGGCCACCGTCGAGATCAGCGACCGGGGGGACGGCACCATCCGAGTGCCCGACGCCCCATGGCGCTTCGCCGAGGCCTCGAGTGGCGTCCACGGCGAACCGCGGTATCGCGGCGAGGACAACCGGGCGGTGCTCGGTCGGCTGCTCCACCTGTCGGCCGACGACCTCGACCGACTCGAACACGACGGCGTCCTCAGCAGTCGACTCCCGAGGAGGCCACCCACGTGATCACGCGAGCAGATGCCGAGAAACTCGACCGACACGACCCGCTCGCACCGGCACGCGAGCGCTTCCACATCCCGAACGAGACGCTCGTGTATCTCGACGGCAACTCGCTCGGCATGCCACCACGGCGGACGCTCGATCGACTGACCGACCTCTTCGAGCGAGGTTGGGCCACCGATCTCATCCGCAGCTGGGACCACTGGGCCGAGTTGCCACAGGTGGTCGGTGATCTCCTCGCACCGCTCATCGGCGCACGCGAGGGCGAGGTCGTCGTACACGACTCGACGACGGTGAACCTGTACCAGTTGGTCCACGCCGCGATGGCCCTGCGCCCGCACCGGCGGGTGCTCGCCATCGATCCCCACGACTTCCCCACCGATCGCTACGTCGTCGACGGCATCGCGAGGGCGCACGGCACTCTCGTGCGCCACGACCTCGACGATCTCACCGACGTCGGTGTCGTCGTGCGCTCCGCGGTCGACTATCGCACCGGTGCGCTCACCGACCTCGTCGACGAGACGCGGCGGATCCACGGTGCAGGTGCGCTCGTCGTGTGGGACCTCTCCCACGCCGCAGGAGCACTGCAGATCGACCTCGCCGGTGCGGGTGCCCAGTTCGCGGTCGGCTGCACCTACAAGTACCTCAACGGCGGACCGGGAGCCCCTGCGTTCTCGTACGTCGCGAAAGATCTGCATCGCCACCTCGACGGACCACTGCGCGGCTGGTTCGGCGCTGCCGAACGGTTCGCCATGGCCCCCGACTACGAACCTGCGCTCGACATCGGGCGGCTCCTGCTCGGGACACCCGGCATCCTCGGGCTCGTCGCGGCGCGCAGTGGGATCGAGTTGACCGCCGAGTTCGGGATGTTCGTCATCGAGCGGAAGGGACGCGAGTTGACGGCGCTCGCCATCGACCTGTGCGACCAGTACGGGCTCCGCACGCCGACCCCGCGCGAGTCGTACCGGCGCGGTCATCACATCTCGATCATCCACCCCGATGCCCGGCAGATCGTGCGCACCCTGTCGTCACGCGATGTCGTGCTCGACCATCGCGAACCAGATCTCGTGCGCGTCGGATGCTCTGCGCTCACCACACGCTTCGTCGACGTGTTCGACGGCATCACTGCGATCGCCGAACTCGCCAAGGGCTGACGCGCCTCATCCACCCCGACTGCGCACGGCCACGGCCCGATCGCGCCAGTCGACCGTGCGATCACCGAGGGTCAACATCACCGACCACGCGAGTGTTGCGCCCCAGAAGAGCACCGTCACGGCGTGCAGTGGCACGGCCACGAGCGGATCTCTTCCTGCCGCAGAGGTCATCGCCCGGGCCGTGAGGAACAGCAGGACCTGCAGCAGCACCTCGGTGCTCACCGATCCGACCAACAGGCCGTGGGTGAGCCGGATGAACGGCGCGCTCATCAACGGCACGAGTACCAGGACCGTTGTTGCGGCGATGGTGAGATTGCCGTCGAGTGCACCGAACGCGTTCTTCGCGAATCCCCGCCAGATCTCGTGCACGGTCCGGTACCAGCGCGTCCGCACCACATCGACGCCGTTGGCCAGTCGCACGGTGCCGCCGGTGGTCTTCACTGCGCGGCACAACTCGACATCGTCGGCGATCTTGCCGGCCGAGGCTGCGTGGCCCCCCGCCGTGACGTATGCCTCGCGGGTCACCATGATGAACGGCCCGAGACCGAGCACCACCCGTGGGAACCAGCGCGAGTGCATGAGCCACACGGGGAACATGGCGATCAGGGCATGGTTGACCATCGGGAGGAGAAGTGTCTGTGCTGCGGTGCGGTACTCGGCAGCGGGCAATGCCGTGACGAGATCACCCCCTTCGATCACCTCGAGGGCGGCTCTCACCGCGGTCGGTGCGAGCACCGTGTCTGCGTCGACGAAGCACAGCACTTCCCCGCTCGCGATCTGGGAGAGTTGGTGACACGCCCAGTTCTTCCCGGTCCACCCGTCCGGGAGTGGCGCGCCCGCGACCACCCGCACGCGCGGGTCGTCGATCGCCTGGACGAGATCGGCGGTCGAGTCGGTCGACTCGTCGTCGAGCACGATGATCTCGATGGCCTCGTGATCCTGCGCGAGAAGCGCCATCACACACTCGACGATCCCGTCGGCCTCGTCGCGTGCCGGCACGAGCACACTGACCGTCCGCTGCGAGATGCGGTGGGCGCGCAGCGTCGGCATGGCCCGGAGGTTGGCCAACACCGAGACCACGAGCACCACCCCGAGCACCGTCGTCACCGGCCCGAGGAGGAGTTGCACGTTCACGACCTCATCCCCCGCGCCCGGTCCCACCCGGTCGAGGCTTCGACGGCACGCATCGTCGGCTCGTCGAGCATTCGCTTCACACCCGTGAGCACGAACAGCCACACCACCAACGCCACCCGCCACGATCCGACGCCGATCAACGGTGCAGCGGCGATCGTCGCGACGATCAACACGACGGTGGTCGGGAGGAACCGTCGACTGATCGACCACATGATCCCTGCCGCAGCGATGCCCACTCCAGCCGCCCACGGCATCAGTGCGAGCGTCGCGCCGCCGGCCGTCGACAGGCCTTTGCCGCCGCGAAACCCCAACCACACCGGGTACCCATGGCCGACGAGCGCAGCCGTGGCGGCGACCGCCACCGTCTCGGCCGACACCGACGAGAACGCCAGCACGACGACGATCCCCTTGACGACGTCGGCGACGAAGACGACGACACCCCACCGAGCGCCGACCACGTGGAACACATTGCGTGCGCCGACATTTCCCTCACCCTCGCGGCGCACGTCGACTGCGGCCACCGCACGCCCGACGAGGAACGCCGACGGGATCGAGCCGACGAGGTATCCGACGACGATGGCGAGGCCGGTCACGACCACGGTCTGCGACACCACGCCTCCTCCACGACGACGGAACCTCGACACTGTATGGGGTGTCCGGACGACCGGTCGCCTCGTGCCACGTCGGCGCCGCCGACCGCATCGATCGTGCGCCATCATGGACCACACATGTCCATCGACCCGTTCACCACCGCCACCGGCATGCTCGATGCCCTGCAACGGCGCGAGGTCTCGTCACGTGAGCTCGTCGAGATGCATCTCGAGCGGATCAGCCGCATCGACGGCCGACTCGGCGCATTCTGCGAGGTCACCGCCGACATGGCCCGCGACGCAGCGCGACGTGCCGACGACGCGCGCGATGCAGGTGCACACGGTGCACTGCTCGGCCTCCCCCTCACACTCAAGGAGTCGACCCGCATCGCGGGCGTGGCGCAGACCGCCGGCATGCCCGAGTGGGCGAACCACCGACCGGCGAGCGACGGACCGGTTGCGTCGAGGGTTCGTACCGCAGGTGCCTGTCTGCTCGGGACGACGAACGTCTCCGAAGCGCTCGACGACTGGCAGGCAACCAACCCGATCTACGGCCGGACGGTCAACCCGTGGGATGCGACGCGCACCCCGGGCGGCAGTACCGGAGGTGGTGCGGCTGCGCTCGCCGCCGGGTTGACACCTCTCGAGGTCGGCAGCGACATCGGTGGATCGGTCCGCGTGCCGGCGGCGTTCTGTGGTGTCTACGGCCATCGTCCGTCCGAGACCGCTGTCCCCCGCGCCGGTGCGTTCCCGTGCGCCGACGTCGCCAACCCTGCCGCAGTCCTCGGTGTCCAGGGTCCGCTCGCGCGCAGCGCCGCCGATCTCGAACTGCTCCTCGACGTCATCGCCGGTGCCCACGATGACGATGCATCCGCGTGGCGGCTCGAGTTGCCGCCGCCCCGTCACGACCGCCTCGACTCGTTCCGCGTGGCGAGCATGCCGCCCATGCCGTGGGTGACGGTGTCGGCGTCGATCACCACAACGATCGACGATCTCGCCGCGCTGCTCCGCTCCGCCGGTGCACAGGTCGCAACTGTGATGCCCGAGCTCGACCTCGAACGGGCACTCGCCGACTACTCCTCACTGCTCGCGGCCCTCACGTCGACCACGATGACGCGCGACGAACGCGAGCGTCGCGGCACTCGCGCTCGCGAACTCGATCCGACACGTGGCCGAGCCACGGCAACCGGCCTCACCTTCGACGCCGCAGAGCTCGTCCTGCTGCTCGACCGGCGCGCTCGCGACCGCGAGGTGTGGCGCCAGTTCTTCACCGACTGGGATGTACTGGTGGCACCCATCACCCTCGACGTCGCATTCGAACACCTCGATGGCCCGTTCTCGACACGCGTGCTGCACGTCGATGGTGTCGATGTCGCCTACCCGTTGCATGTGGTGCCGTCGATGTGGGCCGCACACGGAGGGCTGCCGGCGACTGCAATCCCCGCCGGTCACGGCATGGGCGGCCTCCCGATCGGCATCCAGTTGATCGGCCCCTACCTCGAGGATCGCACGCCCCTTGCTCTCGCCCGACTCCTCGAGCGCGAGTGGCACTCGTTCACGCCACCGCCGGGATACTGACCGACCCGCCTCCCGACGTCGCTAGCGGCGAGACCGACGGGGACGTGTACCCATCGCCACGATCGTCGCTGGGATGAAGAACGCCCGCGCCGGCACCGAGACCTCGCGCCACGGCCGCGCCGTCAACGGGGCCGTCCAGGAACGGATCCGGTAGAAGAGGAATGCGGCGATCAGTCCGTGGAGCACGATGATCGACCACACCCATCCATCGGTTCCGAAGACCTCCATGAACCCTGCCGCCACGAGCGGTCCGATCATCGCCCCGACGCCGTAGAGCGTCACCAGTTGCGATGCCGCAGCACCGAGCAGTGCCGGTTCGATCCAGTCGTTCGTGTACGCACCGGCGATCGCATACAGCGGTGAGGTGAGCCCGCCGAGCAGCAGGAACATGACCGTCACCCACCAGTCCTGTGGTGCACCGAGGAACAGGGTTGCTGCGATGCCCATCGCCCCGATCGACACCACGGCGCCGACCACCCGCCGGTCGATGTCGTCGGACGCCGCCGAGATCGGCCAGTTGAAGAGCATCCCACCGATCTGGACGGCGGCGAGGAGCAACCCGACCCGGCCGACGCCGAGACCCGAACGCGTCGCATAGATGACCGCCATCCCCGACAATCCACCGTGGGCGAGACCGACGAGGAGCATCGTGCCCGCACCCGTCGGCACGATGCGCGCCAGTTGACCGAGCGACATCGACGCGACGGACTCCGTCGACGGAACCGATGCCTGCTCCGAGAGCACCACGGGAACGACTCCCAACGAGGCGATCACCGCCGCAATGGCGAACCCGACGAGCGACCGGGCATCGAGATCGAAGACGAGCAGCTGACCTGCACCGAACGAGCCGACGACGATGAGTGAGTAGACGGCCAGCAGTCGGCCGCGGAACGAGTTGTGGGCCAGACCGTTCAGCCACGACTCAGCGACGACGTACAGACCTGCGAAGCACAGACCGGTGATGAGGCGCAACACGATCCATGCGACCGGCGCACCGAGGAGACCGATGAGCAGTACCGCCGCGCTGAGCACGGCGGTCAGGGCGGCGTAGACGCGGATGTGTCCGACGAGACGCAGGGCACGCAACGCGACACGTGTTCCGACGAGAAAGCCCGCGTAGTACGCAGCCGTGAGTCCACCGCTGACGAAGGTGGGCAGACCCTCGAGTTCGGCGCGAATGCCGAGCAATGTGCTGAACATCCCCCCGGCGAGCAGGACGAGCACGAGCCCGGCGAAGAGTCCCCATGTCGCGAGCGCGAGCGCACGCGGACCCTGCAGTGCCGGGGCGACGTCGTGCACCGTGCCAGTCAACCACCTCGCGCTGATGACGAGCGGCTCATCAGGGTGCCCGAACCGCCGAGCGTTCGCTGACGCAGATCAGGTGCGCTGACCCTCGCCGGCCCACCACTCGCGCAATCGCTCACGCGCCGCGTCTTCACCGATCTCACCCTC
This sequence comes from Ilumatobacteraceae bacterium, assembly GCA_046086305.1. Lineage (GTDB taxonomy): Bacteria > Actinomycetota > Acidimicrobiia > Acidimicrobiales > Ilumatobacteraceae > UBA668. The sequence continues at coordinate 16,874 of JBJSXI010000050.1, read as the reverse complement.
CTCGAGACGGATCTCGAGCAGGAAGGCAAGTGCTCGCCCGACATCACGACCCGGAGCCAGACCGAGTTCTGCCATCACCGCCACCCCGTCGAGTTCGGGGCGCATCGCCGCCAGTTCCTCGCGCTCAGCCAGCTCGACGATACGTTCCTCGAGATCGTCCATCCGCTTCGACAGGGTGAGTGCCTTCTTCGCGTTCCGCGTCGTGCAATCGCAGCGCGTGAGCACGTTCAGCTCCTGCAACAGCGGACCCGCATCGCGCACGTACCGGCGCACTGCGGCATCGGTCCAGCCGAGCGAGTAGGTGTGGAATCGCAGGTGGAGGGCGACCAGTTCGCTCACCGCCTGGATGTCGTCCTGCGAGTAGCGCAACGCCTCCATACGTTTGCGGGTCATCCGGGCGCCCACTGCGTCGTGGTGGTGGAACGTCACCCCACGACCCTTCTGGTAGCCGCGGGTACGCGGCTTGCCGATGTCGTGGAACAGGGCGGCGAGTCGGGTCCGGCGGAAATCGAAGGGCGGTCGATCGGGCGACGGCGGACGGACGTTCTCGACTACGGCGAGCGTATGGGTGAGCACATCCTTGTGTCGGTGGATCGGATCCTGTTCGAGGCGCATCGCCGGCAACTCGGGCAGGAAGTGATCGGCGAGACCCGTGTCGATGACGAACCACAGGCCGGCACTCGGATGATCCACCGTGATGAGCTTGTCGAACTCGTCGCGGATGCGCTCGGCCGACACGATCTCGAGTCGCTCGGCCATCGAACGCACCGCATCCACGAGGCCGGGTTCGGGGTCTGCACCGAGACGGGCGATGAAGCGCGCTGCGCGCAGCATCCGCAACGGATCATCGCTGAAGCTCTCGTGCGGTCCGAGTGGTGTGCGCAGCACCCTGGCCGCGAGGTCACCTGCACCACCGAAGGGGTCGACGAGGACCGGACTGTCGGTCGTGACCTCGAGGGCCATGGCGTTGATCGTGAAGTCGCGACGGGAGAGATCGGACTCGACCCGGTCGCTGAACTGCACCTCTGGCTTGCGTGAGTCCGGCTGATACGCCTCGGCACGGTGTGTGGTGATCTCGTAGGTCCGGTCCCCGTCGCTGCCCGATCGCTTCGCGCCGATCGTCCCGAATCGTTCCCCCTGGGTCCACACCGCATCGGCCCAGCCACCGAGGAGCCGCTTGGTGTCGTCGGGATGCGCATCGGTGGTGAGGTCGTAGTCGCGCGTCGCGTCGTCGCCATCCGCGGCCAAGAGGTCGCGCACCGTCCCGCCGACGAGGTACAGCCGGAAGCCCGCATCGCGAAAGCGCGCCGCGAGCGGCGCGACCTCGGCGAGCACCGGTCGGAAGCGGGTCGGGATCACGTCAGACCCTGCAGGTCCCAGTGCTCGCGGATCCGGGCGATCGCACCGTTCCCGGGACCACCCGAGGTCGGTTCCTCGAGTGGCGCGGCATCGACATCAGCGAGTACTCGGAGCACCGTGGCTGCGCCGAGGGCGAGCGCGTCGAGGTCGTAGCCCCCCTCGAGCATCACCAGCCGGCGGCCCACCGGCACGCACTCGATCACCCGACGGGTGAGCGGCGCGAAGTCACCGGCCGAGAGCGCGAGCTCGGTGATCGGATCGTCGCGGTGCGCATCGAATCCCGCCGACACGACGACCCACGTCGGCGCGAAGCGGTCGATCACCGGGGCTGCAACGGTGTCGAACGCTCGTAGGTACACGTCGCCCGTCGCGCCTGGTGGCAGCGGGATGTTCAACGTGTGGCCGTGTCCGGCACCCTCCCCCGTCTCGGTGAGCCAGCCCGAGCCCGGATACAGCGGCCACTGGTGCATGCTCACGAACAGCACCCGCGGGTCGGCGTAGAAGACGTCTTGGGTGCCGTTGCCGTGATGAGCATCGAAGTCGAACACGAGGACCCTCTCACCCGCATCGGCGAGCGCTGCGGCAGCAACCGCGACGTTGTTCACCATGCAGAACCCCATCGACTCCATCGGTGTCGCATGGTGTCCCGGAGGTCGCACCGCACAGAAGGCCGCATCGCCGCGTCCCGCCCGCAGCGCCTCGATCGCGACGAGTCCCGCTCCCGCTGCGAGTCGTGCGGCATCCCACGATGCCGGTCCGGCGTAGGTGTCGGGATCCAGTCGTCCTCCCCCTGACCGGCTGACCTGCTCGAGTCGGTCGAGATGGGGTGACGGGTGGACCCGCTCGAGCGCGTCGCGAGGGGCCGCGACGGGCTCGAGAGCGACGAGTGCGTCACCGATCCCCGCCTGCGCCGCGCCGTCGATGACCGCACCGAGGCGCTCGGGGCGCTCGGGGTGTCGCGGCCCGGCCAGATGATCGAGCAGTGCAGGATGTGTGGCGAACAGCACCGTCACGGCAACGACGCTACCGTTCGCACGATGAGCAGCGAGGTGCGCCGCCGAGCGGCGCGCAGCGGCCCACCACCCGTGGTCCTCGACGGCGACTCGTGCACCGCGCGGGTTCGGACATGGCCGTTCCGGCCAGATACCGCTCACCTCGTCGTTCTGACACGCACACCACCTCGCCACGACGAGCTCGTCCGGTGGATCGACGCCGTCGCGGCGCTCGGCTACACACGAGTGCGGACGAGCGCGATCGGTTCGACGATGCGTCATGATGCCGAGGAGGTCGGCTTCGTCGAGATCCAAGAACTCGTCCTGCTCCGCCACGACGCACCCGGAACCGCACGGCGTCCTGCCGTGTCGAGTCGGCGGCTCACCCCTCGACGACACGCCGACGCAAGTGTCGTCGACGTCGAGTCATTCGGAGACGGCTGGTCACTCGACGGTGAGGCGATCGCCGACGTCTGCAGCGCAACACCGCACCATCGCGCCCGCTGGTGCGGTGACGACCACGTGGCCGCATACGCGATCACCGGCCGTGACCGCCGACAAGGGTTCCTGCAGCGACTCGCCGTCGACCCGGCCCACCAGCGCCGTGGACTCGGTCGATCTCTCGTCGACGACGCCCTCGGGTGGTTGGCACTGTGGCGGGTCGAGCAGGTGTTCGTGAACACACCTGTCGACAATGTTGCCGCACTCGAGCTCTACGAACGCGCCGGCTTCCACCGCCTCGCCGACCGCCTCCACGTCCTCGAACGGACGATCGGATGAGGCGTGTTGCCGCGCTCGCCCTCGTCACGGCGGTCCTCGCGACGACACCCACCATCGCGCACATCGACGCGGCAGTCGCCGAACTCGGCCTCCTCGCCCAACAGTTCGAGGTGGGTGGCTCAGGCACGTTCGAGATGACGGTGCAGGTGCCCGCCGGACTCCGCCTCAGCGAGTCGACGGCGATCGTCGTCACTGCGCATCGTCCGATCGACTCGCGTGACGACATCGCAGCGGTCCTCGAGGGAGATCTTCCACGGGTTGCCGATCGGGTCGAGGTGGAGACCTCGTCACTCGCTCGCGTGTCGAACGGTGGACTCATCGTGTCGATCCCTCTCGAACTCACGACCAGACGACGGGACGCACTCCGCTTCGAGGAACTGGGTATCCACCCGCTCGTCGTCGAGTTGGTCGAGGACGCCGAAGTGCTCGCCGAAGTCATCACCTTCGTCCACCGGGTGGCCGAAGGTGCCGACGGTGAGGAACCACTGCCGATCGCATTCGCCGTGTCGGTTCCCGGCCCGGTGCGGCTCGACGATGACGGGACAGCCATCGTCGACGACGACGCCATCGACGGCTACACCCGGTTGGCCGACATGGTCGAGCGCAGTCCAGTTCCGCTGTCGGTGCGTGTCGATCCTGCAGTGATCGAGACGCTCGCCACCGGGCGCTCGTCTTCGAAGGCGCTCGTCGAACGGCTGCGTGCAGCCCTCGTGCGCCACGAGGTCGTGTCACGCCCGCATTGGCCACTCGATCCATCAGCAGCGGCAGCAGCCGACGAGCAGTCACGCTTCGCGCGTTGGCTACGCGCAGGTGAGGAGACGCTTGCCGCGCGACTCGGTGTTCCGGCTCGACGTACCGTCGCTGCGATCGATGGATCACTGACGACCGGTGGTGCCCAGTTGCTGGGAGACCTCGGCGCGCGACTCGTCGTGCTCACCACCGCCGACTTCGACTCGCTCCCCGGTCCCACGACGAGGGACACCGACACATCGCTCATCGTCCCGATCGCGATCGGACCCGAGAGCACACTCGACGCGATCGTCGTCGACGGACTCGGCGAGCGGGCCTTCGCCTCGCCGTCGGCGGTCACCCTGGTCGATGCCATCCGCCTCGTTGCCGGGCTCGTGGCGCTTCGTGACGGCATCGTCGCCTCTGGGGACACACCCGCTCGACACGCGGTGCTCCTCGCCACCGGCGATCTCGCCCTCCCCGATGCCGACAGTCTCGACCGCATCGCGCAACTCGTCGCGTCGTCAACAGCTCTCGTCCCTGTCACCCTCGAGGACGTGAGCATCCGCACCGCGACCATCGAGTCGTCCACGATCGCGGCGAACGACGACGATACGAGCCGAGCTGCGATCCTCGAGCGCGCCGCGTTGTCGCGCGAACTCGTCGTTCGCACCGATGCAGCAGCCAGCATGCTGCCGCTCGACGACGAACGACCCGATGGATGGCGTCGACGAGTCGACATCATCGTGTCCTCCGGACTCGATGACGCGCAGGTCGACCGGATCACCCAATCGATCGAGCGTGATCTCGAGGAGATCCGTGCGTCAGTCGTCCTCCCTGCGGGCTTCGGGTTCACCCTCACCGGACGTCGCAGCGAGATACCCCTCAAGTTGACCAACAACGCGGCGACCCCGTTGCGCGTCGTGGTGAGACTCAGTTCGAGCAAGTTGCTGTTCCCCTCAGGTGACACGACCGTCGACATCCCCGCTGGTGACTCGATCGAGTTGCAGATCCCGGTCGAGGCCCGCTCGAGTGGTCGGTTTCCCGTCACGCTCGAGGTCCGCACACCGGTCGGCGACGAACTCATCGGTGCACCGGTACCTCTCACCGCAACGGTCACCGCACTCAGCGGGTTGGGCAATCTGGTCACCGGCGTCCTGCTCCTGCTCTTGATCTCGTGGTGGATCAGGCACGTCGGTAAACGGAGAGCGGGCCAACGACGACACGCCGCAACCGAACACCCCGCCACGGCGCCCGACCCGCATGACCGACTACCGTGACGACAGCGCACCACCATCGGGGAGGCCTCGAGGAATGAGTACCGTCCGCATCGTCACCGACTCGGCCTGCGACCTACCCCAGGCCGTCGCAGACGAACTCGGCATCGTCATCGTCCCGTTGACCATCCGCATCGACGGCGTCGAGTACGTCGACCGAGCCGATCTCACGCCGGCCGAGTTCTGGGCGAAGTGTGCCGCGGCCTCCTCGCTCCCCGAGACCGCAGCACCGGCCCCGGGACAGTTCGAGGCCGCGTACCGCTCGCTCGCCGCCGACGGCGCGTCGAGTGTCGTCGTCATCGACATCAGCGGTGCACTGTCCGCCACCATGCAGTCCGCCGAGCTCGCGGCGCGCGCCGTGGCCGATCTCATCCACGTGGAGGTCGTCGACAGTCAGCAGGTCACGCTCGGCCTCGGTCTCGTCGTTGCCGAGGCCGCTCGTCACGCTCGTCGCGGTGCGGACCACGCCGAGGTCGTGCGCATCGCACGCGATCTCGCGACACGCACAAATGTGTGGGGTGCACTCGACACGCTCGACAACCTCAAGAAGGGTGGGAGGATCGGAGGCGCCGCGGCGATGCTGGCCTCTGCCCTGTCGATCAAGCCGATCATCGAAGTGCGTGACGGCAAGGTCGAGCAGGGTGGCAAGCAGCGAACCCGCAGCAAGGCGCTCGCCTTCCTCGTCGACAAGGTGCAGGCTGCCGGGCAACTCGAGCACCTCGCCGTCCTCCACGCGGCATGTCCAGACGTCGACGAGTTCGTCGCGCAACTGCGCCCACACTTCGGCGGTGACATCGTCGTCGGTGACATCGGCCCCGTGGTCGGCTCTCATGCCGGACCCGGAACGATCGGTGTCGCCTTCACCCGCGCTGCGCACTGACACACGTCATTGACGGGCCCGCCGGAGGGGCCACCACTAGTGTCCCGTGGCGGACATGTCTACCACCCTCCCCGCCTCGGGCGCCGCGTCACCGCCGGTCGTCCTCGCTCAGCGCTACCGACTCGACCGTCGACTCGCGCAGGGTGGTATGGCCGAGGTGTGGGTGGCCACCGATCTGTCACTCACCCGACAGGTCGCCGTGAAACTGCTGAAGCCGAGCCTGGCGGCCGATCCCGTGGTCGCCGAACGATTCCGTCGAGAGGCGATCGCCGTCGCCCAGTTGAACCATCCGAACATCGTCTCGGTGTACGACGCGATCGAGGACGTGAGTGGAGATCGACGGCGCCAGGCCGTCGTGATGGAACTCGTCAGCGGGAAGAGCCTGCGCCAGTTGCTCGACGAGCAACGCCGCCTCAGCCCGATGTTGACGATCCACATCGGCACCGGTGTCGCTGCTGCGCTCGACTGCGCACATCGCGCCCACCTCGTGCATCGCGACGTGAAGCCGGGCAACATCCTCGTCACACCCGACGGAAAGGTGTTGCTCACCGACTTCGGCATCGCCAAGGGCATCGATGACGGCGACGACCTGACCAGCCCGAACATCATGATGGGTACGGCGAAGTACCTGTCGCCCGAGCAGGTCCGCGGCAATCGTCTCGATGGCCGGGCCGACATCTACTCACTCGGCCTCGTGCTCTACGAATGTCTCGCCGGGCGCGTGCCGTTCCTCGGTGAGACCGATGCCGACACCGCGCTGGCCCGGCTCAATCGGGATCCCACCGATCTGACCCGACTCCGCTCGACACTGCCCGAGGGACTTGCCGCGGCGATCCACCGCATGCTCGCCCGGCGGCCCGACGACCGATACGCCACCGGAGCGGAGGTGCGCGACGAGCTACAGCGGATCGCCCGACAGCCCTCACCCGACCTCACCGAGGGCGCCGGTAGCCGAGGTTTCACACCTCCCACCGCGACGCGTCCGCCGACCGCTCGGCCCACACCTGCCCGACCGACACCACCGCCACCGCAGCGCCCGCCGGCAGGACGTCATGATGCGCCGCGACCGAGTGTCCGACCAGCGACCGGGCGACCGGCCCCCACACCCGCTGCGGGGACCCGCCGCCACCGCACTCCCCCCGGGGGTGGGACGCCACGCCCCGGCCGGCCGGCCGGACCGGCACGTGTGGCCGACCGCACCCCACCGCGCCCCGAGCGACCGGCGAGTCGACCGAACCGTCGATACGAGCACCGCAGCGGCCCAACCCTGGTCATCGTCGGCGCGCTCCTCGTCACCGCACTCGCCGTCGGCTCGGTGCTCTGGTCGACACTGCGCGCCGGTGGCAACCCGCTCGACCCGACCGTGACGGCAGCCACCTCACTCCTTCCCGTCTCACCCACCGCGCCACCCGCCGCTGCGACCATCGCTGCGATACGGACCTACGACCCCGAGGGTGACGGGGAAGAACGCGACGACCTCCTCTCCCTGCTCACCGACGGCGACCCGGCCACGGCGTGGACCACCGTGTGTTACGCCGACCGATTCCTCGGTTCGAAGGACGGTGTCGGTGTGGTCGTCGATCTCGGTTCGGCCGTGTCGGCCTCGCTGCGTGTCACCGTGCTCAGCGCACCATCACAGGTGAACGTGTACGCCGCCGATGGCGAGCTCCCTGCCGGATTCTCCGACTGGGGCGCGCCCGTAGCGAACTTCGACGGCAACGCGGCCGGCGTGGTCGATGTGGTCACGACGGGGAGGTGGATCCTCGTCGGATTCGCCGAACTCGGTGACGACCCCGAGTGCACATCGAATCCGTATCGCGGGGCGATCGGTGAGATCGTCCTGTTGGCCGAACCTGCTCAGTAGCCTCGCGACATAGACGCACGGCCTGACGACACGGCGCTCGTCGCCGCTGCGCAGCGGGGTGACACCACTGCGCTCGACGAGTTGCTGCGGAGACATGCCGATCGCGTCTACGCAGTGTGTCGACGGATCACGGCCTCGCGGGCGGATGCCGACGATGCCGCTCAGGAGGCGCTCATCGCGATCGTGCGCGGTCTGCCCCGCTTCGATGGCCGCTCGACCTTCGCCACATGGGCCTACCGCGTCGCCGCCAATGCGAGCCTCGACGAGTTGCGGCGACGACGACGGCGACCACTCCTGCCCCTCGATCCCGCCGGTGAGCTCGACGTGATCGACCGACGATCAGCCGACGACCTCGCCGCCGCCGAGGACCGCGTGGCCGAGCGCCCCGAACTCGACCAGGCCCTCGAGGCCCTGCCTGCCGAGTTCCGTGTCCCAGTGGTCCTGCGTGATGTGGCCGACCTCGACTACGCCGAGATCGCCCACCAGCTCGGCATCCCCCTCGGCACCGTGAAAAGCAGGATCGCCCGGGGCCGGGCCATGCTCGCCGACCACCTCGGCGGGAACCGCCGGCCCACCGGACGACGTCGAAACGGGGAGCCATGAACGACCAACCGACCGACGACGATGTCGAACTCGTCAGCGCGTATCTCGACGGACACGTCGACGAGGTCGAGCGCGCCCGTGTCGAGTCGTCGCCGTCGCTGCGCGCCCTCGCCGACGAACTGTCATCCGTGCGCAACCACCTCGCAGCGCCGGTGTCGACCCCATCGCTCTCGTCGGCGATCGCAGCTGCGCTCACGCACCACCGCACGGACGTGTCGACCTCGACCAGGTGGTCGCCGCGTCGTCTCACTGCGCTCGTCGGTACGGCTGCAGCCGGACTTCTGCTCGTCGCAGTCGTCGCCGTGTCACGCGGGACCGACGACGAACTCGGCTCGTCGGGCGACGCCGCATCAGCGCCACTCGTCGTCACGGTCGACGAGAAGACCGATGATTCGGCGCGCGCTGCGACGAGTGACGCAGCGGGCGGCGGGGCACCGTCCGGACCCGACGACTCGGTCGTCGCCACGATCGACGCAATCGTCGGCCCTGCGTCGGCACCTCCGGTCGTGGCCGACACGACGGAACTGCTCACCCTGATCGGAACGGTCACCGACACGGGCACCACAGCGACGAGCGACTGCAGCCTGGCCCCCGACGAGAAGATCATCACCGCGATCATCTGGGTCGACACACCGGCGGTCGTGATCGCCGACGGCGCAGGTCGGCTGAGGGTCGTCGACGCGATGTGTACCGAGCTCGCCACCGCCATCGTGCCGTAGTGTGCCCCTCGTGGCCGCTGCGCTGATCGTCGTCACCGCACTCGCCGCGTCGACCAACTGGTGGTCGCGCGCCACCGATCGCGACTCGGTCGAGCGGTGGTCGAAGCCGCTGACCACCCTCGGGGTCGTGGCGATCGCCCTCGCCAACGATGCACCTGTCGTCGATCGGATGATCGTGGCTGCCGCACTTACCCTGTGTCTGATCGGCGACATCGCCCTGCTCCCCCACATCGACCGCTTCGTCGTCGGTCTCGGCGCCTTCCTCACGGCCCATGTGGTGTTCATCGCCGTGTTCGTACGACGTGGCCTCGACGATCTTGCCCTTGCGGGCATCGCCCTCCTGCTCACTGCCGGTGTCGTCGGCTCGGTCGGCCTCGGTGTCGTCCGTGGTGCAGCTCGGCGCAGGCTCGCCGGACCTGTCGTCGGATACTTCCTCGCCATCTCGGCGATGCTGGTCGTCGCGTGGGCCACGGGCGATCCGTGGTTGATCGTCGGCGCCACGGCGTTCGTCGTGTCCGACAGCATTCTCGGATGGCGCGAGTTCGTCCGTCCGATCCGCGCCGGCAGTGTGCTCGTGATGGTCACCTACCACGTGGCCATCGGATCGCTGGCCCTCAGTCTGTGGTGAGCAGCGGAGTAGGCTCGCCGTCATGATCGGGAACCCGTTCACCGATCCGAACTGGGCAGCGAACCTCGCCGACACCATCGATCGCCTCGTCGGCACGGTCCGGCGTGTCGCGACGGACCGTGCAGTCAAGGCGTCGCGCGCCCTCGTCTACGGCGTGCTCGCTGCCATGGCTCTGGCCACCGCCGCGCCTCTGTTCGTCATCCTCTTCGTCCGCTTCGCCCAGACGGTGCTGTCGCGGATCACCCGCACCGACCACGACACCACGGTGTGGCTGTCGTACCTCGTCTGCGGTGTCTTCTTCCTCACCGCCGGGTTCATCGCCCTGCGCCGCCGATACCTCGTCAAGGAGAAGTCGTGAGTCATCACCGGGTCGTGATCATCGGTTCGGGACCGGCCGGACTCACGGCGGCCGTCTACACCGCTCGGGCGAGCCTGAAGCCTCTCGTCATCGAGGGTGAACCGAGCAGTACGAGCGATCAGCCGGGTGGCCAGTTGATGTTGACGACCGAGGTCGAGAACTTCCCTGGCTTTCCCGAGGGCATCATGGGTCCGGAGTTGATGGGCCGGATGCGTGAACAGGCGATGCGGTTCGGCGCGGAGTTCCTCACCGCACGCGTCACCCGGATCGACTTCTCGTCGCGACCGCTCCGGATGTGGGTGCGCGATGACGAGTTCACCGCCGACAGTGTCATCGTGAGTACCGGCGCACAGAGCATCATGCTCGGACTCGAGGCCGAGACACGCCTCCTCGGTCATGGCCTGTCGACCTGTGCGACGTGCGATGGATTCTTCTTCCGCGGTCAACACATCGCCGTCGTCGGCGGTGGCGATTCGGCCGTCGAAGAGGCCACGTTCCTGACGAAGTTCGCATCGAAGGTCACCCTCGTGCACCGCCGCGACACGCTGCGCGCCTCGAAGATCATGCAGGATCGTGCGCTCGGCAACCCGAAGATCGAACCGATGTGGAACACGGTGGTCGAGGATCTCGTCGGCACCGACCGGCTCGAGGGAGCCTTGGTTCGCAACGTGATCACGGGCGAGGTGTCGACCCTGCCGGTGACCGGCCTGTTCGTCGCCATCGGTCATCGCCCGAACACCGACCTGTTCCGCGGTGTGCTCGACATGGAGGACAACGGGTACCTCGTCACCACGCCGGGTTCGACGAAGACCAATGTCGCCGGGGTGTTCGCGTGCGGCGACGTGCAGGACCACACCTATCGACAGGCGATCACTGCAGCCGGATCCGGGTGCATGGCAGCCATCGACTGCGAGCGGTGGCTCGAGTCGGTGGGTCACGGCTGACCTCACTGGCACGCCTGACCTCACCGGCACGCCTGACCTCACCGGCACAGCCGACCGAGGCCGGTAGGCTCGGCATGTCGAAAGGATCCCGATGGCTGCCGGCATCGTCACTCTCACCACCTCAACGTTCGACGAGACCATCGCCTCGAGCGATCGACCGATCGTCGTCGACTTCTGGGCCGAGTGGTGTGGCCCGTGCAAGATGATCGCACCGGTCCTCGGTGAGATCGCCTCGGAACAGCCCGGTGTGACGATCGCCAAGTTGAACGTCGACGAGAATCCCGAGATCGCCATGCGCTTCAACGTGATGAGCATCCCGACACTGCTCGTGTTCCACGGTGGTGAGGTGCGCAAGAAGCTCGTCGGAGCCAAGGGCAAGTCGCAGTTGCTCGAGGAGTTGAGCGAATTCCTTCCGCCTTCCCGCTGACACCCGGTCAGCGCGGTGACGCTGTCCGCGACCTCCAGCGGCGACTTGCTGCTGCGGGGCATGCCCCGGTCGGTCAGGTGCCCGGGGTCTACTGCCCGGCGACCGAGGTGGCCGTGCGGTCCTTCCAGGCAGCGCGTGGGTTACGCGACCACGGCCAGTGCGATGAGCACACCTGGACTGCCCTGGTCGAGGCCTCGTGGCGGCTCGGTGACCGCACGCTCTACCTGACCTCGCCGAACCTGCGTGGTGACGATGTCGCCGAATTGCAGACCGTCCTCACCAGGCTCGGATTCGACACCGGACGGGTCGACGGCATCTTCGGCCCGCGCACGGCGCGTGCGCTCGACGATTTCCAGACCAACTGCGGTCTGCGACCTGACGCAGTCTGCGGACCGGCAACCGTGCAGGCCCTGCGACGGGTCGCCGGGCAGACGGGCGACGGACCCGGTGTCGCTGTCGTGCGCGAACGCGAATCACTGCGCACGATCGGCCGGTCGATCGCCGCCAGTCGCGTGGTCGTCGGGCAATTCGGCGGACTGAGCGCGCTCGCCCGGTCGGTTGCTCGAGATCTGCGGCGCCACGGGGCCACGGTGGTCACCCTCGACGAACCTGATGCCCTCGTCCAAGCGGCAGCGGCGAACCAGTTCGGCGCACATGTGTACCTCGGGTTGGAAACGCGTCCCGAACCGACGGCGGTCGTCCACTTCTATCGAGTGCCGGCCTTCGAATCGGTCGCCGGACGAACGCTTGCCGAGGCACTGACCACCGAACTCGGACAGCTGCTCGGTGTCTCGGCCCGCACCGAGGGGATGCGCCTGCCCATCCTGCGCGAGACCCGGATGCCTGCCGTTCTGGTCAGCGTCGGCCCGCCACGACGGGTCCTCGATGCATCACACGTGGTGACGACGGCGATCACCGCAGCCCTCGAGGTGTGGATCTCCCGCGCGACCTGATGGTTTGTCCACACCCTTGTCCACCGGTGTGCGTAACCCTCCAGCACAGGTTGCGGTCGTTTCGGTGACCTGACCAGGCCGATAACCACTATAAGTGGTTATCCTTCATTCTTCGTGGTCATCAGGTGGTAGATCCGTTCGAGATCCTCCAGATCGGCGAACTCGATCGTCACCTTGCCGCGGCCCGCGCCCATCGTCACGTTCACCCGTGTGGACAAGTGGTCGGCCAAGAGTTCCTCGAGTTCGAGGAGCCCGGGGGGACGCAGGCGGGTCCGCTCGCGACGCTCTGGCCGCTCCTCCTCCCCCGCCGGCTGTCGATCGCGCACGGCCTCTTCGACCGTCCGCACCGACCACTGCTCGGCGACCGCCCGACGCGCCAGTTGCTCCTGGAACGCTCGGTCGGGGGTCGACAGGAGCGCTCGTGCATGGCCAGCCGAGAGGCGGCCATCGGCGAGGAGGTGCTGGATCGTCGGCGGCAGCGACAGCAGCCGCAGTGTGTTGGTGACCGCCGACCGGCTCTTGCCGACTCGTTCGGCCACCTGCTCGTGGGTCAGCTCGAAATCCTCGATCAACTGCTGGTAGGCCGCCGCCTCCTCGAGCGGTGTGAGATCCTGGCGATGGAGGTTCTCGACGAGTGCCTGCTCCATGGAGGCCCGATCGTCGGTGAGTCGCACGATGGCCGGGATCGTGGTGAGTCCCGCCCGGCGGGCCGCCCGCCACCGGCGTTCGCCGGCGATCAACTCGAAGGCCTGGTCCCCCGTCATCCGGACGAGCACCGGCTGGAGCACGCCGAGCTCCTCGATCGACGCGGCGAGTTCGGCCAACGACTCCTCGTCGAAATGCACCCGCGGTTGATGGGGATTGGGAACGATCGCGTCGATGGGCACCTCGGCGAGCCGCGGCGCGTCGCCGGCTCGCACACCACCCGTCAGATCCCCTGGGATGAGGGCCCCGAGCCCCTTACCGAGTCCGCTTGGCCGGGCCACCACTGACCTCCTTGGCGATGTCGCGGTACGCCGTCGCACCGCGGGATGTGGGATCGAACACGGTGATCGGCTGGCCGTACGACGGCGCCTCCGACAGGCGCACATTGCGCGGGATCACGGTCTGGCAGACCCGGTCGCCGAAGTGGGTGCGGACCTCATGGACCACCTGATCGGCGAGTTTGGTCCGGGCGTCGTACATCACGCAGACGATCGTGCTCACCTCGAGGGCTGGATTGAGGCTCCGGCGAACCCGCTCGACGTTGCCCAGCAACTGGGTCAGTCCCTCGAGGGCGAAGTACTCACACTGGATCGGCACGAGGATCTCCCCCGCTGCGGTGAAGGCGTTCACCGTGAGCAGGCCGAGTGACGGTGGGCAATCGATCAAGACATAGTCGTAGTCGTCACGCACGGCCTCGAGTGCCGTCTTGAGTCGCGTCTCGCGACCGAATTCGGGGACCAGTTCGATCTCTGCGCCGGCCAGGTTGTTCGCTGCCGGGGCGACGAACAACCCCTTGACGGCGGTCGGTTCGATGCAGTTCTCGAGGGGCTCGAGATGCACGATCACCTGATACATCGACGTATCGAGGCCCCGGATATCGAGGCCCAGTCCGGTTGATGCGTTCCCCTGCGGATCGAGGTCGACGATCAGGGTCCGATAGCCGAGTTCGGCGAGGCATGCCCCCAGGTTCACCGTGGTCGTCGTCTTCCCGACGCCACCCTTCTGGTTGGCAATGGCGATGACCCGGGGGAGTGGTCGCTCCACGGGCGGATCGGCAGACATCGTGTGCGGTACTCCTTGCATCAGCGGATGACGCCCGAACGATAGCGGAGCGAGTGTCCGAACATCGTGATCACCGCCGTGTTTCACGTGGAACCACCGCCGGGTGGGCGGGGGATCGACGCGGCGTCTGTTTCACGTGAAACCGTCGGGGTGATTCGACGTCACGTTTCACGTGGAACATCACGCCGGAGGTGACGGATGCCGTCGGTCACCCCTTCATCACGCAGTCCGAGGGCCTCGAGTTGAGCAGAGGGCCACCGATTCCCCGGTGCGTCGGGGGGCTCGCTGATCAGGGCCACTCCGCCGGGTCGCAGCAGACGTGCCGCCCAGCCCGCCGTGACGAGTGGGGGACCGAAGCTCCGTGCCGTGACGACATCGAATGCGCCTCCGTCCGTTGCCGCGAGCTCCGCCACATCGGCGGCCCGGACCTCTGCCCCGAGGCCGAGTGCTCCGACGGCCCGCTGGAGCAGATCTGCTCGTCGTTGCCGCCGTTCGACCAGCACGATGGTCAGATCTGGGCGGCGAGCAGCGATGACCAGACCGGGGAGACCACCGCCGGATCCGAGATCGACCACCCGAGCTGGGCCGGTCGGCAGGGCCCGGACGAACCGGTCCGCGTGCGCAATGGCGGCGTCGAGCGAGGTCGGCCCGATGGCGCCGTACGCCTGCAATGAGGCGAGGACCGAACGAAGTCGGTCAGTCATCCCCGGCCGCGACCGGGGAGATCACCACACGGCGCTGAGGATCGTCGCCCTCGGAGCGGGTCACGAGACCCTCCTGGCCGGCAAGCGCATCGTGAATGATCTTCCGGTCGGCCGACGACATCGGCTCGAGTACCCGGGCCACACCCGACGCGCGCACCTCGTCGGCCATCTGGAGGGCGAATCGTCCGAGTGCCTCACGGCGTCGCTCGCGATAGCCGCCGACATCGACGCGCAGACGGGTGTCATGGTCGCCGAGCCGGCGTTGCGCCGCCACACGGGCCAGATCCTGCACGGCCTGCAGTGTCGTGCCACGCGGCCCGACGAGCAGACCGAGGTGCTCACCGTGGACCCGCACCTCGAGGTCGTCACCATCTTCGGCCACCTCGACGGTTCCCGTCAGACCGAAGGCGTCGAGCAATCCCGACATGAACTGTTGGGCAGCTGCACCCACCTGTGCCGTGTCGACCATCTCATTCCTCCTGCTCGTGGCCGCCGGCGTGCGTGCCGGTCGACGTGTCGATGTCTCACCGTCGGCGTCGGACGACGCCTCGTCGGACGCGGCGCGTGGTGCGCCCTTGCCGCCACGCCGTGTCGAGTTGCCGTTCGCACCGTTGCCGCCCTTGCCGGTGCCGCCCTTGCCGTCGCCTGCACCGCCGCGCCCTTGGCGTCGTGCCGGAGCGCCACCGCCCTCGCCGCCGGTGCTGCGTCGCCGCCGATCGACCTTCTGACGGACCTGTGCCGGACGAACCCGCGCCCGCACCCGGGCCTCGCCACGTGTCCGGCCGAACAGACCGGGTTTGGGCTCCTCGAGCACCTCGAACTCGGCGTCCTCGGGGGCCACGCCGAGCCGATCGAGGGCCGCCTCCTTGGCCTCGTCGACGGTGCGCCCTGTCGTCTCTACCCATTCCATGCCGAGATCCTCACTTCTTCCGCGACGGTGGGCGGGTGGCCCGACCTGTCGACGACGGTCGTCCACGTGTGCCGGCCCGGGGGGTCGGTGCGCCCTTGGGAGGGGTGACCCGCTTGCTCGTCGTGGGCTTCGCCGGTGTCTGCTTGGCGGCCGCCAGATCCTTCTTCATCTGGGCGAACATGCCGCCGCCGCCATCCTTGGCCGCCAGTTCCCGGGCCCGCTCACCGGCCCGCTGGGCCTGCCGACCGAGGGATTCATCACCCTTGTAGAAGCGGTGGGTGATGTACCAGTTGAGCCCGATGCGAATGACGGCCTGGGCCATGTAGTAGATCACCAGACCCGTCAGGTAGAAGACGAGGAACACGGCGAACACGACCGGCAGGTACTGGAGCACCTTCTGCTGGGTCGGTGACACCGTGGGCGACACCGCCGCGCGCGAGGCGACCATGCGCTGTTGGACCCAGTAGAGCACGCCGAGGGCCACGACCAGCATGGCGTAGAGCAGACCCTTGCCGAAGGACTCGGAGAACGTGTCGAGGGGCCGCACGGCGAGATCGAGTCCCCAGGCCAGCATTCTCGTCCCACCGACGAGTGATTGGTAGATCTCGGAGTCGTCGGCGACGAACTTGGGCACGAACGTGCCGTCGTCGCCCTTCGCGGTCAGTCCGTGGAGGACCTGGAACATGATGATGAACACGGGCATCTGCAGCAGCAGCGGCAGGCAGGAGGCGAGGGGGTTCACCCGGTGCTCCTGGTACAGCTTCATCATCTCTTCGTTGAGTTTCTGGCGATCACCACGGTGCTCCTGCTGCAGACGGCGGAGTTCGGGCTGCAGTCGCTGCATCTCGAGCATGCTCTTCGTGCTCTTCAGCGTCAGCGGTGTGGTGATGATCACCACCACGATCGTCACGAGCAAGATCGACACCACGTAGCTGTTGGTCAGCGCGTAGAACTGCGTGAACGGCCAGGCAAAGATGTTG
>JBJSXI010000049.1:0-10205 GCA_046086305.1 Ilumatobacteraceae bacterium | reverse complement strand
AGCAATGCTGCGAGCGCAGCCATCGTCGGGCTCGACGACTCGGCGAGATTGCCCCGACCAACGACCACCACCACCGGTCCTGCCGCCAACTGCGCAGCAACTGCAGGGTCGGCGACGAGTTCGCCGACGGCTGCTGCCTGTCCGCCCGGCTCGCAGAGCGCGACACGCCAGGCGTGCCGGGTGAGACCCGACCGACGCGCACCGATCTCGACGAGTCGCGTGCGACGCTGCTCGGCGGCAGCACGCAGGCGCAGGTGCAGGACCGGCAACTCCTCTTTCAGATCTGGCGCCAGCAGCACGACCGTCGCTGCAGTGCACGCCTCGTCGATCGTCGCCCGCGCCAGACCGAGCACGTCGAACGGGAGGCCGTCACCGAGCTGGGCATCGACGTTCGAGGTGCCGATGACGTCGCGTGCGAGACGTGCCCACGCGCGCGCATCCTCGTTGGTCCCCCGTGCTCCACCGATCACCCCGATACTCGCCGCGCCACCGGCACGACGGGCCTCGGTGATCACACGTGCCGCCTCGGCAAGCGCCACCGACCATGTTGCCGGCTGCAGATCACCCTCGGTCCGCACGAGCGGACCGACGAGACGACCCGGACTGCTGACCGACTCGAAGTTGAAGCGGCCGCGGTCGCACAGCCAGCCGTGGTTCACCGGATCGCTGTCGACACCGAGATAGCGCACGAGACTGTCGCGGCTGCTCTGCACCGTGGTACGACACCCGACCGAACAGGTCGTGCACGTGCTCTCGTCCTGCTCGAGGTCCCACGGCCGGGCCTTGAACCGGTACGGCGACGCAGTGAGCGCACCGACTGGGCAGATCTGCACCGTGTTCCCGCTGAAGTAGCTACTGAAGGGCTCGTCGGGGAACGTGGTGATGTAGGTGTTGTTGCCGCGGCTCGTGAAGTGGATGAGCGCGTCGCCGGCAACCTCATCGGCGAAGCGGGTGCAGCGGTCGCACAGGATGCAGCGCTCGCGATCGAGGAACACCAGGTCGCTGATGGGGATCGGCTTCTCGTAGTGCCGCTTCTCCTCGACGTACCGGCTCTCGCCCGGGCCGTGGCTGAACGCCTGATCCTGCAGCGGGCATTCGCCGCCCTTGTCGCACACCGGGCAGTCGAGCGGGTGGTTGGCGAGGAGGAGCTCGATGATGCCCTCCTGCGCGCGCTTCGCAGCGGGACTCTCGGTCTCGACCTTCATCCCCGGCACGACGGGCACCATGCACGACGGCTGGAGCATCGGCCCGCGGCCGGTGTCGACATCGACGAGACACATCCGACACATGCCGACGGGTGCGAGGCGCTCGTGATGGCAAAAGCGCGGGATGTACTCGCCGGCACGCTGCGCGGCGACGATGACCATCTCGCCCTTGGTGCTCACGACCTCGCGGCCATTGACCGAGATGCGCACCTCGTTGGGATCGACGGGCGGCACGGCCGCTGCGTCGGGGGTCGGATCCGTCGTCGTCATCAGTGCACTCCCGACACTGCGGTGACGGGGATGGACGTGACGGGGATCGTCGAGCGACGTGTGATGCGCGCCTCGAACTCCTCGGGGAACAGCGTGAGCGCCGAGTTCACCGGTGCATATGCCGACGGTCCGACGAAGCAGATGGTGGTCATACGGTACGGGAACGGCACGGCGTCGAGACCGAGACGTTCACTCGAGGCATGCGGGAACGGGCCGGGGCAGATGCTCTGGCCGATCTCGAGAAGCTGCTCGAGGTCGCGGTCGGTGCCCGATCCGGCGACGATCCGCTCGAGGATGCGCATCAACCATGTGCCGCCCTCACGACACGGCACACACTTGCCACAACTCTCGTGCGCATAGAACCGCGTCAGCGTGAGGGCTGCGGCCGGGATGTCGGTCGTGTGATCCATCACCATCACCGCGCCGGATCCGAGCATCGATCCGGCGGCGCCGACGAGTCGACCCTCGAAGGGCAGGTCGAGTTGATCCGGCAGGAACCAGGGTGCCGATCCGCCACCCGGGACGAACGCCTTCAACTCGTTCCCGTCGCGGATACCTCGGCAGAAGTCGTCACCGTAGAGCAGGTCGCGGAACGTGGTGGTGCCGTTGACGATCTCGTAGACACCCGGGCGTCGGACATGACCCGAGACCGCCACCATGCGCGTCCCGGGCGATGTCTCGGTACCGATCGCGGTGTATGCGGCGGCGCCATTGCGTAGGAGCCACGGCAGATTGCTGAGGGTCTCGACGTTGTTGACGATCGTCGGCTTGCCGTACAGCCCGATCGCCGCCGGGAAGTACGGCGGCTTCAGCCGCGGCATGCCGCGATTGCCCTCGAGCGACTCGATGAGCGCAGTCTCCTCGCCCACCACATACGCACCTGCACCCCAGTGCAGGACCACGTCGACGCTGAAGTTCGAGCCGAGGATGTTGCGCCCGATGTAGCCGGCTGCGTACGCCTCGTTCAGGGCCGTGGCCACTCGCTCTTGAGCCAGCGCCATCTCACCGCGGATGTAGAGGAAGCACTGCGACAGTCCGGCGGCGTAACAGGCGATCAGCGATCCCTCGATCAACTGGTGCGGATCGCGCTCCATCAACAGGCGGTCCTTGTAGGTGCCCGGTTCACTCTCGTCGCCGTTGACGACGAGATAGCGCGGCCACACCTGCGCGGGCGTGAGGCCCCACTTGGTGCCAGCAGGGAATCCCGCCCCACCGCGACCGAGGACATTTGCCGAGCGCACTTCGTCGTGCACGGCTCCTGGCGGACGCGACAGCGCAGCACGCAGCCCCTCGTACCCCCCGGTCGCGAGGTATCGCTCGAGGGTGTGGCCGTCGTCGAGGTGGAATCGCGACGTGACGATCTTGGGTCGATCGCCGTCGTCGATGTAGCCGGGTGCCCACGGGTACGTGCTCATGTCGCCGCTCCCTCGGTCGGCAGCCACGCGGGCGCAGCAGTGACATCGTCGGGCGACACGGCGCCGACTCCTCGGTCGGCCGGGATGTGCTGGCGAACGGTGGCCACTGTGCCGTGCGGCGGGATCTCGTCGTCGAGTCGACCGCTGCGCAGGTCGTCGACGAGAGTGTCGAACTCGGCCGGGGTGACGCGATAGCGGTAGCGGTAGTTCACCTGCAGGCACGGTGCCTCGGTACACGCCGCCTGGCACTCGGCCTGTTCGAGGGTGAACAGACCGTCGTCTGAGGTGCCACCGACCTTCACCCCGAGTGTGCGCTCGGCGTGATGGATGAGCTCTGCCGCACCCATGAGGGCGCAGCTCATGGTGCCGCAGATGTTCACGAGGTAGCGGCCGACGGGCTCCATCTTGAACATCTCGTAGAACGTGCACGTGCCGAGCACCTCGGCCGGCGTGGCGTCGACGAGTTCGGCGATGTGGGCGATCGCATCGTGGGTGACATGACCGTCCTGCTCCTGGGCGAGATGCAGCAGCGGGATAGTGGCCGAGCGCGGACGCGGGTAGCGGCCGATGATCTCGTGGGCGAGTCGGAGGTTGTCGTCGTTCAGGCGAGCCATGGTCAGCGGTCGACCTCCCCGAGCACCGGATCGACCGAGGAAATCACGGCGACGGCGTCGGCGACGAGTCCGCCGCGCATCATGTGCGGCAGACACTGGATGTTGACGAACGATGGTGCACGCACGTGCATGCGGTAGGGCGTGCTGCTGCCGTCGCTCGCGATGTAGCACCCGATCTCGCCACGCGGACTCTCGATGGCCACATACACCTCACCCTCGGGCACCTTGAAGCCCTCGGTGAAGATCTTGAAGTGGTGGATGAGGGCTTCCATGCTCTCGTCGATCCGGGCCCGCGGCGGTGGCGTGACCTTCTTGTTCTGGAGGCGATAGTCGCCCGCAGGCATCCGATCGAGGATTTGGCGAACAATGCGCATGCTTTCGCGAATCTCGTTCAACCTGATCGCGTAGCGGTCGTACGCGTCGCCGTAGCTGCCGACGACGACATCGAACTCGACCTCGGGATAGCGCAGGTAGGGCATGTCGCGCCGCAGGTCCCACGGCACACCGGTGCTGCGCAGGATCGGCCCCGTTGCGCCGAGCGCCACGGCCTCTTCGGACGTGATCACACCGACACCCTGCAGACGACCACGCCAGATCGGCTGTCCGGTCATCAAGATGTCGTACTCCTCGAGTCGCTCGGGGATGATGTCGAGCAGGTCGAGCACGTCATCGCGCCATCCGGCCGGCAGGTCGGCGGCGAGTCCTCCAGGACGGATGAAGTTGTGGTTCATCCGCAGGCCGGTGACCTTCTGGAAGAAGCGGAGCACTTCTTCGCGTTCGCGCCAGCCGGAGATCATCATGCTGACCGCGCCGATGTCCATGCCGTTCGTCGCGAGGAACAGCAGATGGCTGCTCATGCGGTTCAACTCGCTGAGCAGCATGCGCATCCACACGGCCCGCTCGGGGATGTCGTCCTCGATCCCCAGCAGCTTCTCGACGGCCATCGAGAAGACGAGTTCGTTGTTCAGCGGACTCAGGTAGTCCATCCGCGTGACGTTGGTACCGCCCTGAAGGTAGGTGAGCGTCTCACCGGTCTTCTCCATGCCGGTGTGCAGATACCCGATGATCGGCTTGCAGCGCAGCACGGTCTCACCCTGCAACTCGAGCATGAGGCGCAGCACACCGTGCGTGCTGGGGTGCTGGGGCCCCATGTTGATGATCATCGTCTGGTCGTCGGCAGGGTCGGCCGGCAGGTCACCGAGGGTTGCCGCCTCGGCCTCGCTCATCCGCAACACCGCACCGATCTCGCGCATCAATTCGCGCGCCGGAGTCTGACTGCGCGGCTTGAGCGACTGCTCGGTCTCTCCGCCAGCACGGATGACGTCGACGATGTCGCTGCTCACCGCTGCTCCCTCGCCGCAAAATTACTACTGAACTGCACGGGGATCCGACCCTGGTCGTAGTCCTTGCGCAGCGGGTGGCCGTCCCAGTCCTCGGGCATCAGGATGCGAGTGAGGTCGGGATGATCGGTGAACGAGATACCGAACATGTCGAAGACCTCACGCTCCATCGCCTCGGTGCCCGGGTACAGATCGAACAGCGACGCGATGACGGGATCGCCCTCGGGGACCTGCACGCGCACGCGAATTCGCGCCCGACGCTCGAGGCTGAGCAGGTTGACGACGACCTCGAACCGCTCGGCCGCGATACCCGTAGGAAGGCGCCGCGATGCGAACAGCAGATAGTCGACGGCGGTGAGATCGGCACACATCGAGAACGTGGCGTCGAGTAGGGCGCGCGCGACGTCGAGGTACTGCTCGCGGGTGGGATGCACGACGGTCTGCCCGAACGACGTCTCGACGATCGCCCCGTGCAGGGTCGACGGGCCGTCGACGGGCGCGGTCGTGTCGGTCGACGTGTCACTCATCGCTCAGCGGATCCCCAGGATGACCGGCTGCGACGCAGGGATCTCCTCGACGTGCAGCTGCGCGCCGGCACCGGTCTCGGCGCGACGGGCCAGCAGGCGGCCGTCCTCGATCAGCTGGTGGAGCGACTCGATCGCATGGATGAGCGTCTCGGGTGTGGGAGGACATCCGGGCGCGTACACATCGACGGGCACCACCTGATCGACACCCTGAACGATGGCGTAGTTGTTGAACATCCCACCGCTCGAGGCGCACACACCCATGCTGATCACCCACTTGGGCTCCATCATCTGGTCGTACACCTGACGCAGCACGGGGGCCATCTTCTGGCTCACCCGACCGGCCACGATCATGATGTCGGCCTGTCGCGGCGAGGCGCGGAAGACCTCCATCCCGAAGCGGCTGATGTCGTAATGCGCCGCACCGGTGGCCATCATCTCGATCGCGCAGCACGCCAGGCCAAAGGACGCCGGCCATGAACTCCGACTACGGGCCCAGCTGACGAGATCCTCGAGACGCGCTGTGATCGCGTTGTGCGGGATGCCACCGATGCCGTGATCGCGGATGCCCTCGACGAGGTTCATGCGGCCTCCCCCGGTTCGAGCGGACGGCCCTCGAGGCCGACGCGACGCACCGAACCAGAAGGTGACGTTGCGATCGCGCTGTGGGGCGACAACCGAACCTGTCGCTGCACCGGACCCCATTCGAGCGCCCCGCGCGCCACGACGTAGACGAACGCGAGGAAGAACACCACGCTGAACGCCACCATCTCCCAGAACGCGTACGAGCCGAGGAAGGCCCGGTCGACCGCGAACGGGTAGATGAAGATCAACTCGATGTCGAACATGATGAAGAGCATCGCGACGACGTAGAAGGTGACCGGGAACCGTTCCGGTGGCTCACGGCTCGGCACGATGCCGCACTCGTAGGGTGCCGACTTGGCCGCCGATGGTCGGCGCGGCGCGAGCAACTGCGACGCGAAGAAACTCAGCGCGCCGAACACGATGGCCAGCACCAGCAAGAGCGCGATCGGCAGGTACTGGCCCACGCGTCAGGCCCCGGCGGGCAGCGCCTTGGCAGCCCGGTTCTCGGCGACGATGCGGTCGCGACGGTGGAGCAACCAGGCGAGGGTGAGGAACAGCACGAGTGACGAGATCGTGATGATCGCCGCCGGGAGACGGCTCCGACCCAGATCACGCACCATGTACACGTACTCGTGGGCGCGTGTCGTGTCGATGATCGGCCGTGCCGGAGCACGACCCGGTTCGGTGCGCTGCGGAACCAGCGGCGCGACCTCGACGAGCGCGTGGCGCGGGGTGTGCCAGAAGGCGATGAAGTCGACCTTGCCGTCGAAGAAGCTCGGCCGGGCCTCACCACCGCGATCGAACACGTTCACCACGGTGAACTCGCCGGCGGCGAAGGCACCCGACTCCTCCATGAACACCGACCCGGCGGAGCCGGCCTGCTGGAACGACGGCAACGCTGCGTCGAGCTTCCTCCAACTCTCCGCCTGCAGCTGCGCCTCGACCGCTTCGGCGTCTGCGGTCACTTCACCTGTCGGCGTGAATCGGAGGTCGAGGATGCCGACCTCGTGCAGCTTGCCCGCATCACGGATGATCGTGCGTCCCTGCACGGGCTGCCACGACGCCTGCTCGCCGAGCAACCCCTTGCCATAGGTCCACCAGATCGCCCCGAGCACGAACATCCATCCGGCGAGCGCCGTGAGGGCGACGAGGAAGCCCAGTCGGGCCCCCATGTTCGTCCCGAGGATGAGGTAGATGCTGCCGCAGAGCACACCCACCGAGATGATGACGATGAGGATGCCGCGGAGTTCGGGCTCCCAGTTGATCGCGAGAAGTGCACCCATCACAGACTCCGGACATATTCGACGACGGCCTTGATCTGCTCGTCGGTGAGCACGTGGCCGAAGCCGGGCATGCGCCCCGAGCCCTGACCCTGCACGCCGTACCGCTTGCCGTACGACGAGCCCGACTTGATGAACGAGATCATGTCGGCCTCGTTCGGGAAGTGCGCGTTCACCGAGCCGCCGGTGAGGTTCCAGCCGAACGCACCCTGACCCGTGACGCCGGGATCGCCGTAACTCCAGCCCTGCGTGTGGCAACGCGCGCAGCTGTACGCCCCGCTCGCGAGGTCGAGGTTGAACAGCGCCTCACCCTCGGAGGCGCCGGGGTTGTTCTTCAGGTATGTGGCGACCGCGGTGGCGATGCTGTCGCGTGTCGCCTGGGGCACCGTGCCGCCCTCGCACACATAGGGGTCTGAGTCCTTCACCCACGCCGTGTCGGTGAGGCAGCCCTCCGGCTGCTGCTGGATGCTCTCGAGGTACACGAGCAGTGTCTCGATGTTCTGCTCGGTCATCGGCCCACCGCCAGGCGCGCCCCACGCCGCCATCGGCGAGAACGGACGCCCGTAGTTGAGGATGAAGCGGACCTCTTCCTTGCTGAAGCGGTAGAAGACCGTGTCGAGCGAGGGGGCGTACCAGTTGACGGCCGTCACCTCGCCGGTGCGGCTGTCGGTGACGGCGTAGGCCGCCACACCGCCGCCGGCGTTCATCCCACCGTGGCAGCCGGCACAGTTGAAGCCGCCGTTGGCCGTCGTGTCGAACAACTCGGCACCCCAGCCGATGAAGGTGCGCTCCTTCTGGTCGACCGCACCCGACTGACGCGCCGGCTCGAACACCCAGTACAGCGGCAGTCCGACCACCATCGTGAACAGGGTGAGCACGCCGAGCAGCTGCATACGCTCGAGACGCGGACCCTCGAGGGTCTCGTCGTCGTAGTACGGCTTGCGGTTCGGTGCCATCTCGACCTCGGAGCCCAGTTCACGTCGGGCAGCGAGGTTGTTGAGGATGTAGTACGCAATCCACCCGAGGGTGATGACCGCGAAGATCACCCACCCGATCGCAGTGGTGTTCAGGGCGAGCATCAGTGACCGCCCTCGCCACCGGTGATGCAGTGCGGGCCCTCGGCCTCCTGGCCGGTGGTGTTCGTGCCGAGCGGCACGCCGGGGTGGACGATCGACGTGTCGACCACGACATCGCCGGTGGGCGACACGGTGACGGCGAAGTGGTCCATCCCGCGCGGTGCCGGGCCGGCCTTCTTCTCACCGACACGGTTGTACTGCGAACCGTGGCACGGGCACTCGAACCACTGGCTGCTCTTGCACTCGGGCACACGGCACCCGAGGTGCGGGCACTTCTGGTATGAGGCGATGACCCCACCCTCGAGGCCGCCGAGCAGGGGTGCGTACTCCTTCACACCCTTGGCCTTTGGCAGCGCCTCGGACGGATAGACCGTGAGGTACGACCGGGCTGCGGACGAGTAGTAGAAGCCTCCATTGGCGCGGATGCTCGAGAGGATGTCGTCGAGCTTGCCGACGGTGACCTTGCCACCGAACACGGGGGCTGCGGTCGGCCACAAGAACGCGACGAACCCTGCCGCAGCGAACGAGCCGAGACCGGCGGTCATCAACGTGACCGAGGCGCGGTTGAGGAACTGCCGACGGTCGACGCCGATCTCCTCGCGGTCGGGAGGGGTCCACGCCACCGGGGGCGCGCTGTCGACGACGGCGACACCTCCGCGGGTGGCCGCCGCCGCACGCTCGACCTCGCGACCAGCGGGCTTCGACGCAACACCGACCGGCAGGTCGACGTCGGCGTCGCGGTCGCGACGGCGGGTCTCGCGGCTCAGTGCACCTGCGCCCCGGACGTCGCTGCGGCGGGCCGCCGTGACGAGCACGACGAGCGCCAGGGCGACGACCACGGCGACGGCGATGACGATGATGGCTGCGGAGTTCATGACTGTCGTGTCCTCACAGTTCGAAGAAGATGCCGTCACGCCACGGGAGCGTGAAGTTGAAGCCAGGGCCGCGGAAGAACGAGCCGATGATGACGAGCACGGCCCAGAACATCATGTGCACGGTCATCAACGAGGTCGCGAACTTGCGATCCTCGGGACGGTTGGAGGGGTTCTTGTCGATGAAGGGGGCAAGCACCAGCACGATCAGTCCAACGCCGGGGATGGTGACACCCGCGATCATCGGATGGAACATGGTGAGCAGTTCCTGGAGGCCGAGGAAGTACCACGGGGCCTTCGACGGGTTCGGCGTGCGGTTGATGTTCGCCTGCTGCAGCAGCGGTGCATTCACCCAGATGCTGAAGAAGAAGGTGAACGACAGACACGCGAGTGCCGCGACGAACTCGGCCGCCAACAGGTGGGGCCAGGTGTGCACCTTGTCGACAGGCACCGCCTTGACGTCCTGGATGCTGCCGCTCTTGACCACCGTGAGCAGACGCTGGGTGTGACCGCCGGGACCGGCGCCCACCGGCACGCCACCACCGGCCGGCGCAGCTGCGACGACCGAGGCGACCTTCTCCTGGACGGCCACCCCACCGCCACCGCTGCCGTCGGCCTCGGCCCGGCGCGCCTTGCTGCGCTCGAGCAGGTGTGCGGGGATACGCGGGTCGTCGGGTGTTGCGTCGGCAGCGGCACCGCTGTCACCCGAGTCGGCCGCAGCCTTCTCGCGTGCGGCTTGGGCCCGCTTGAGCAGATGTTCGGGGATCTCGGTCATCAGTCGTTCTCCGTCAACTCAGTTCGTTCTCTGTCAACTCAGTTCGTTCTCCGTCAACTCACAGGGGTCCTGAGATGCCGCCGTCCTTGCGGACACGCCAGAAGTGGATGGCCATGAAGATCACGATGACGAACGGAAGCATCAACACGTGCAACACGTACCATCGGATCAAGGTGTCGCCGGAGATCTCCTTGCCGCCGAGCAGCACGAAGCGCACCTGCTCGCCGAGCACCGGCGTGTAGCCCATCA
>JBJSXI010000048.1:0-26477 GCA_046086305.1 Ilumatobacteraceae bacterium | reverse complement strand
ACGCGTTCGCCCGGATCCAGTTCAGGGGTCGCACGACGCTGTTCCTCATGTACCTCGGCACCGTGATGATCCCGTTCGTCGTCCTGATCATCCCGCTGTTCCAGTTGATGCTCCAGCTGAACTGGCGCGACAACCTCGTTGCGCTGATCGTGCCCTTCATCTTCTCGGCCTATAGCACGTTCCTCATGCGACAGTTCTTCATCGGTATCCCGAAGGAGATCGAGGAGGCTGCACTGATCGATGGCGCGAGCCGCTCGCGGATCCTGTGGAAAGTGATGGTGCCGCTCGCTCGTCCAGCGATCGCGACGTTGGCGACGTTCGGGTTCCTCTATGCCTGGAACTCGTTCTTCTGGCCACTCGTCATCATCAACTCCGGTAACCCGGAGAGCCGAGTGTTGTCGCTCGCCCTGTCGACCCTCGGCGGCCGGTCGAGCACCGATACCAATCTCGTGTTCGCCGGTGCGATCATCGCCATGACGCCCCCGATCCTCGTGTTCCTGTTCGCCCAGCGTTACTTCGTCGAGAACTCCGCGTCGAGCGGCTTGAAGTGAGGAGCCACCAGCATGGCCAGCGTCACCTTCCGCACCGTCTCCAAGATCTACAAGGACGGACCCAGGGCAGTCGACAGCCTCGATCTCGAGATCGGTGATGGCGAGTTCATGGTGCTCGTCGGCCCGTCGGGCTGCGGGAAGTCGACGGCGCTGCGGATGATCGCCGGTCTCGAAGAGGTGAGCGAGGGCAGCCTCGCGATCGGTGATCGGGTGGTCAACGAGGTCCCGCCGGGTGATCGCGACATCGCGATGGTGTTCCAGAACTATGCGCTCTATCCACACATGACGGTGCGTCAGAACATCGGCTTCGCACTCGAGGTGGCCAAGGTGTCCAAGCGCGAGATCGCCGAGCGGGTCGAGGCAGCCGCAGCGATGCTCGGCTTGACCGAGTATCTGGAGCGACTACCCAAAGCCCTCTCGGGTGGACAGCGTCAGCGTGTCGCGATGGGCCGGGCGATCGTCCGCTCGCCCCGGGTGTTCCTGATGGACGAGCCACTGTCGAACCTCGACGCGAAACTCCGCGTGCAGATGCGCTCGGAGATCATCCAGTTGCAGGCAAGACTTGGCACCACCATGGTCTACGTCACCCACGATCAGGTCGAGGCGATGACCATGGGTCACCGGGTGGCGGTGATGCGCAAGGGGGTGCTGCAGCAGGTCGCACCGCCGCAGGAGCTCTACAACCATCCGGCCAACCTGTTCGTTGCGGCCTTCATCGGCAGTCCGGCGATGAACATGGTGACGGTCGGGGTGACGGTCGACGGTGACGGTGTACACATCGACCTCGCGGGTCAGCGACTCCGAGTACCCGGGGTGACCCTCGAGCGGTATCCGCGACTCCGCGAGCGTCATGGCCGCGAGGTGATCCTCGGTGTCCGCCCGGAGCACTTCGTGATGGCCGGCGACATCGATGCTCCTCCCGATCAGACCATCACGCTCATCACCCAGCTGGCCGAGGCGATGGGTGCAGAGGTGCACATCCACGGTCTGATCGACACACCACCTCCGTCGATCGATGTCCTCGACATCACGGCGGACGACGTCGAGGACCTGACCCGCGAGGGCACCAAGGTCATCGCGCGCGTCGACGGAGTCCACTCGGTGGCGATGTGCGACGAGGTTCGTCTGGCCATCCGCATGCACCTCGTCCACTTCTTCGACATGACCACGGGCGATCCACTCCGGTGAGTCCGACCTCGACCCCCACCTTCCGAGAGCCATGAACACCTCCACAGATCTCTCCGACACCCGCACCGATCCCTATCTCGGCACGGTCGTCCACGTCGTCGGCGCGCGTCAGGCTCGCCCCAACCTGCCGAGCACTGGATGTCCGTTCTGCGTCGGCGGACTCGAGGCACCCGAGTCGTACCAGGTGCGCTGGTTCACGAACCGTTGGCCGGCGATGCCCGGCGAGCGATGCGAGGTCGTGCTCTACACACCCGAGCACGACGCGACACTTCCGTCACTCGGTGTCGCCGGTGTGCGGCGGGTGATCGACCTGTGGGCGGAGCGTTTCGCCGAACTCGGATCTCGTGACGACGTCGACTATGTGCTGATCTTCGAGAACCGGGGTCCGGAAGTGGGGGCGACCATCGCCCATCCGCATGGTCAGATCTACGCGTACGACCATGTACCGCGCAGGCCTGCGCAGTTGCTCGCCAGTGCCTGGCAGCCCGATCCGTCCGATGACAGGTTCGTCGCGGCCCTTGGTGCATGGCAGGCCTATGTGCCCCATGCCGCCACCTATCCCATCGCTGTCACCCTCGCGCCACAGACCCGCGTGCCAGATCTCGTGGCACTCGACGACCATGGTCGCGACGAGCTCGCTGCGATGATGGTCGACGTGTTCGCCCGTCTCGACGCGCTCTACGAGCGCCCACTGCCGTACATGATGTGGTTCCATCAGCGTCCCACCGACGGCGGTGACTGGCCCTCGGCGTGGTTGCACCTCGAGATCGTCTCGCCGTGGCGCAGTGCAGGGACGGCTCGCTTCATCGCGGCCGCGGAGGTGGCCTGCGAGGAGTACTTCAACCCCGTCATCCCCGAGGAGCTCGCCGCGCGCCTTCGCGATCTTGGTTGACCGCGTTGCGCCTGCGGCGTAGCGTCCGCGGTTCGAAGGGGGATCAATGACGAGGCTGTGGCGTCTCTGGATGGCGATCGCTGCTGCGATCGTGGTCGTGTTCGGTGGCCTTCCGGCGTCGATGGCGAGCAGTCAACGTCCCGTGTTGGCATGGCTCTCGACAAGCACCGCCAGCTGCGAGGGCGCGCCGAGCGCTGGTCCTCGCGGCGCGTATGGCCTCGTCACCTATCGACAACTCGATGCAACCCACGTCGAGGCGACCGTCCACATCAGCGGTGGCGTCCCGAACGAGCGATACACGGTGAATCGCACCTGTGTCGGATCCGTTGGCGATGTGTACACCGATGCAACCGGTGGGGGTGTCGCGCGGATGGAGTTCTACTCGGGCACGGCGTTCGCCATTGATGTTCACCTCTATTGCGTCGGCAACCGATACACGTGCGGCGACCGATGGGGCGAGAAGGCGCAGACCACTCTGCAGGTGCTCGACCCCTGACCGACGGCGGAACTGATGCGGACCGCCTGGTCCGGATCGCACCGCTACCCTGCGCCCCGTGGAACGCTCGCGGCGAGTTGCCATCACTGTGGCGACGCCGTGCGCGCAGATCGCGACGGCGGGCCTCCTCGGTCTGGTGCTGTCGCGTATCGGCAGGGGTGACGCGAGCGGCTGGGGTGATCTGATCGGCGCGGTCGTCGGCATCGTGATCGGCGCAGGTCTCGGGCTCGGTCTCGTGTTGGTGCTGGTTGCTCGCACCCAAGGGCGCCGGCTGCGTGCCCGACTGGCGCTCGCCACAGCGGCGATTCCGAGCGCGCTGGTTGCCACCGCCGTGTCAGGGGTGTTCGGTGTGAGCTTCTGGGTCGGGTATGCCGTGTACCTCAGTGTTTGTGCCGGTGTTGTCTGGTGGTACGCGGGGCGAACGGGCCATTCGTCCATGGTGATCGATGGGTGAGCCGACCACACTGAAGGTGTAACTCGATGACACTGGAGGCTGTCATGGCAGGCGTCAACGTGAGAAACGGGCGGTCGACCGGGCGTATTCGGCGGATCGTGCTGCTCGGCAGCGTGATCGCACTGCTTACGGTGTCCTGCAGCAGTGAGTCGTCGAGTGGTCCGACGACGACCAGTTCGTCGTTGCCCCCGTCGACCACCGAGGGCTCGACGACCACGACATCCACGTCGACGATCCCGCCGACGACAGCGCCTGCCGTACTCGAGCAGCCTGCGATCTGGCCCGCCGTCGATGTCGTCTTCGAGGATCCCGAGGTGGCTGCAGCCGACTTCGTCGCTGCTGTGCTCGGCGTGCCGATCGCGCTCGGTGACTTCATGGCCGCCGACTCCCGGAGTGGTGAAATCACGGTGTCGTGCGACCTGTGCAACGGCACGCCGCGCGGCAGGCTGCTGATGCGGCGGCTCGGTCCGACGAACGGGTGGTTCGTCACGGCGATCGTCAACGACCTCACCACGATCGCGTCCCCTGTCCAGGCCGGCACGGTCGCAGCCGGCCCACTCGAGGTCGCTGGCACGGCCATCGGCTTCGAGGCGAATGTGTCGATCACGGCGTATGTGGCCGGTGATGAAACACGCGTCCTCGATCGGGTGACGGTGATGGCCGGCATGATGGGCGAGCCAGGTCCATTCTCGGTGACACTCGATCTCTCCGAGGCATCTGCAGGTGATCTGGTGATGATCCTCGTCCGCGGCGGGGTTGGTCTCGAGACCGACCCGGGTGATCTCGCAGCGATTGCAGTCGTCATCGGATGAACTTCCTGGTGGTGCTGGGCGCGTGCCGCCACCTGTGAGCTGGTCCACGCAACACCGTTACGCTGCAGCCGTGACCACCAGTGTGTTCGAGCTCTTCCGGATCGGGATCGGCCCGTCGAGTTCGCACACAGTGGGTCCGATGCGCGCAGCGCGTTCGTTCGTCAGCAGATTGGCGGACCGGGGTGTGCTGGATGAGGTGCACCACCTCGAGGTCCACCTGTACGGGTCGCTCGGCGCGACAGGGGTGGGCCACGGCACCGTATCGGCCGTGGTCCTCGGTCTGCTCGGGGCCGAGCCACACACTGTCGATCCCGACGGCGTCGACGAGACGATCCGAGGTGTCGGTGAGACGGGGCGACTGAGCCTTCTCGGTCGACACGCGATCACCTTCTCGATCGATGACGACATCGTGCTGCACCCCTTCGAGCTGCTGCCGCGGCACCCCAATGGCCTCGAGTTCCTCGCCGTTGGTGCCGACGGCGCACGCCTCGACACCCACCGCGCCTATTCGATCGGTGGCGGCTTCGTGGTCGAGGGCGACGCGGCCGACGACGGCCTGGCCCACGACGACCCCACGTCACTACCGCACGGTTACCGCTCCGCCGCCGAGCTCCTGGCCGAGTGCGCACGCACCGGCATGAGCGTGGCAGAGCTCACCTTCGCCAACGAGTGCGCTCGGCGGACGCCCGACGACGTGCGCACCGGACTGCTCGACATCTGGCGCGCCATGCGCGACTGCGTCGAACGCGGCTGCCGCACCGAGGGTGAGCTGCCGGGAGGTCTCGGTGTCCAACGGCGAGCCGCCGCACTCCATCGGTCGCTCGCCGCCCACAGTGACGATCCGATGGTCGCCCTCGACTGGGTGAACGTGTTCGCCCTCGCCGTCAACGAGGAGAACGCTGGCGGCGGTCGAGTGGTCACGGCGCCGACCAACGGCGCCGCAGGCATCGTGCCGGCGGTGCTGCACTACTACGCCCGGTTCGTGCCAGGTGCCGATGACGACGGCGTGGTCGAGTTCCTCCTCGCCGGTGCCGCGATCGGCGCGCTCTTCAAGATGAACGCGAGTATCTCGGGTGCCGAGGTCGGCTGTCAGGGGGAGGTCGGCTCAGCCTGCGCAATGGCTGCTGCCGGCCTCGCTGAGGTGATGGGTGGTACACCTGAGCAGGTCGAGAATGCAGCCGAGATCGCCCTCGAGCACAATCTCGGGCTCACCTGCGACCCGATCGGCGGTCTCGTCCAGGTACCGTGCATCGAGCGCAATGCCATGGCGGCGGTGAAGGCCATCAACGCGGCGCGTCTCGCCCTTCGTGGAGATGGTCAGCACCTCGTGTCACTCGATCAGGCGATCGCGACGATGCGCGATACGGGACGCGACATGCACGAGAAGTACAAGGAGACGGCGCGAGGTGGACTCGCGGTCACGTTCCGGCGGGCGGGTGCCGACTCGTCGGACACTGTGCCGGTTGCGGTGCCCGTGAGCGTCGTCGACTGCTGATACTCGAGTCGGGCGTCACGCACACGAGATGCAGTGCCGCGCCCACGGCATCGCCTCGAGGCGCTCGGCACCGATGGCACCGCCGCACTTCTCGCACGACCCATAGGTGCCGTCGTCGAGTCGAGCCAGGGCGGCCTCGACGGCCGCCAGCTGCTGGACGAGTTGGTCGTGCACGGCGACCTCGGCGAACCGTTCGATGGCGATGCTCGTGCCCTCGCCGACCCGTTTGCCGAACGAGATCCCACCGGTGGGCATCTCGGCACCGGCGCGGAGCGTGTCGATGCGGCCGGCGATCTCGTCGCGAACGCCCTCCAATTCGCGGCGCACCGAACCGTCCGGAGTCGAGGGACTCGTCACCAGTCGATCTCCGGGATTACGGGAAAGAGGGAGTCGCGTTCACGGGCGAGTCGCGCGCAGTCCCAGTCGCCGGTAACTCGACGCAGGAAGATCGGACTCTTCGACCGGTCGGCGTACTGCACCCAGTTGCTGCCAGCGGTGGTGAAGATCGGGTCACTCGCACCGATGACGAGTTGTTCGGATCGGTCTTCGACGGTGCCGACGATCTCATCGGGTGAGACGAGGAATGCCTCGTAGGCGAAGATCTCCCGCCGGGCCAGGTACAGCTCGCCCTCGAGGGCGTCTCCGACGACGATCTTCACCGTGATACCGGGCTTGCCATCTCCATCGTCGTCGACGATGCGGGGGTCATTCGGATCGGTCGGCAGCGATTCGACGGCCGGATCGGCGAGCACGATGCCGACCGGTGTCGGCGTTGCGGCACGCCGGATGCGCACTCGACCATCGATGAGGTCGACCTTGATCGCGGTACTCGGCGGACGGATCGCCTGGGTTGCGGCATCGGAGATCGACGTCTCGATCGGTTGGTTGGTGCGCTGTTCGGCGAAACAGAACGACGCGCTGTCGATGACTCGGCCGTTGACGACCTCGAAGTCGTTGAACCCGAAGCTGATGATGAGGGTCTTCAGATCGCCTTCCTCGTAGGCGACCACGTCGAGGTGTGCCCACCTTCCGGCCACTTCTGCGCCGAGGACGGGAATGGTGGTCGAGGGCGCAGTCGTCGATGACGCATCGCCGGCCGTCGTTGGCGCGACGGTGTCGTCGGACGCTGCGGGTGCGGCGCATGCAACCGCGACGAACGCGATGAGCGTCGAGAAGATGGGTCGCACGGCAGGCACGTTAGGCGGTGCCAGCCGTGCGTCGAACTCGGCCGATTCAGCCGTTGGGGTACTTCACCGACACGCCGTACTGGTTCGAGCCACGCTGACTATCGGTGAACGACCAGACGAGGAGCACAATCGGACCGATGAAGGGCACGATTCCGACCAGCAGGAACCACCCACTCTTACCCAGATCATGCATCCGCCTGACGGCAACGGCCAGCGACGGAATAACGACTGCGAGACCGTAGAGCCATACCGTCACGAGGGCGAGCGCCCATGAGGCTCGCCCGACAATGAAGACGAACGCAAACAGAATGATGTAATTCGCCAGCGTGAACCACCAGTACTCGGCGCGCCGGGCGCGTCCCGAGAAGTTGGCGTAGTTCTCGAGGACAACCTTCTTCCAGTAATTCACCAGATCCATCTCAGACCCCCAGTAGTCGATGACGTGGTCACACTCAATTGCGACAGTACCCCGACGGGGACAGGGCTCCGCGCACCCCACCGGGGGCGTACCCCGACGCCTGTTCATGGTCTGCGTCGATCTGGCTCACCCACCAGGGGTGACCGATGGGCGAGGGAGGGGTGCGCGAGCCGCGCGATCCGCGCGGAGTAATCGCGCCCTCACGACGACGGAGGCGATCGGTGCGGCCCGCTGGCTACACGGCCAGCAGGTGTTGTGAGGCGTCGGTGTAACGCGAGTGGCGCTCGGCGGGTTGCGTCGCCGTGATGACGAACATCCCCTGATCGGGGTCAGTCGCAGCGCGTGCCCGACGTCGGTGCCGCCGCCGGATCGAGGAGGTAGCGGTCGACGAGATCGATGATGCACTCGTTCTCGCCGTAGCCGGTGTGCGTGTCGGCATCGACGATCACGAGTCGGCCGTCACGCAGGGCGGCCGCCATCCGCTCGGTGCCGGCGAGTGGGGTCGCCGGATCGCCGGTGGTGCCGATGACGATCATCGGCACTCGTGGTCCTCCGGTGATCCGAGTCCTCGGATCGGTGCTGGGTGGGAAGAAGGTGCAGAAGTACGTTCCCGCTGTCGACGGGGCGAAGCGCGGCGCAATCGATCGGAGTTCGGCGGCGAATGCATCCTCGTCCTCGACATCGGGGCGTTCGCGGGTGTCTGCACAGACGATCGCCTGGAATGCCTCGAGTTGGTTGCCGTACGACCCGTCGGAGTTGCGCTGGTAGTAGAGGTCGTACATGGCGAGCAGTTCCGCTCCCTCGCCGTACCGGGCGTTGTCGAGGGCCCGGGCGAGCCGCTTCCAGTACGCCTCGTCGTACAGGCCGAGGGCGACGGCCGCGAGGGCGATGCCGCGGGTGACGTCGGGGCGACCGTCGACGCTCGGTATGGGTGACTCGTCGAGCGCGGCCATCAGGTCGTCGAACGCCGCCTGCGCATTGCCATCGCTCGAGAAGGCACACTCGCGATCTCTGCTGCATGCATCGAGGAACGAGTTCAGCGAGCGCTCGAAGCCAGTGATCTGCTGGCGGGTCCCTTCGAAGAAGTCGGCACTCGGATCGACGGCACCGTCGAGCACTGCGGCGCGGACCGTATCGGGGAACATGGTCGACCACACGGCGCCGAGTTCGCTGCCGTAGGAGAATCCGAAGTAGCTTATCGTCGCCTCTCCGAGGGCTCGACGGAGCGTGTCGATGTCGCGGGCCGACGAGTTGGTGCCGATGTGGTCGAGAAGTTCACCGTTGCGCTCGACGCATGCGTCGGCGAACTGCTCTGCGAGATCGACGAGCAGTGCGCGCTCATCGGGTGTATCGGGAGTGATGTCGACACTGTCGGTGTAGGCGTCCCAGTCGTCGATGCAGTCGACGGCCGGTTCGCTGCGCCCGGTGCCGCGCGGGTCCCACCCGACGATGTCGAACCGTTCGAGCAGGGTGGGGCTGAACACCTGAGCGGCGAAGATGGCGAAGTCGCTGCCGCCGAAACCGGGCCCACCGGGGTTGACGAGCAGACTTCCGATTCGTCGATCCGGGTCGGCGAGGTGGCGGGCGACGAACAGCTGGAAGGTCCCGGCAGACGGATCTTCGTAGTCGATCGGCACCTCGAGGGTGCCCGACTCGACACCGGTGTCGGCCGCGAAGGGCGACCACTCGATGCTCGCCTCCCAGATCGGTGGCTCTCCATCGACCGTGCTGGGGGAGCCGGGCGACGACGTGGTGGGGTTCGGCACCCCGTTCGTGGTGACCCGATCGCTGCGCCTGGTCGTGACGTCTGCTGCCGGCGCGCACGCCCCTGCGATCAGTGCGGCGAGCAGAAGTGGAGCGAGATTCCGGCGCCCTGACACGCACGCAGGCTACGGCCCCCGAGGCCCTCCCCGCCGGGCTCCGTATCCTCGATCCCATGCGTATGGGTCCGCACATGTTGATGCCCGGGGATGCCGCCGCCGTGCGGGGCGCTCGGCTTCGTGGACGTTCGCTGCGGCGGGTGTGGACCTTCGCCCGGCCCTATCGGCGGACGATCGCTGTGTTCCTCGGGTCGATCATCGTTGCCGCCCTCGTCGAACTCGTCCCCCCGCTCGCGTTCCGGCGGATCATCGACGACGCCATCCCCGATGGCGATCGCGCCGGCATCAGCGTGCTGGCCGCAGCGGTCGTCGCTGCTGCGCTGGCAGATGCTGCGCTTGCCGTGGTGCAGCGGTGGTGCAGTGCGCACATCGGCGAGGGGCTCATCTACGACCTCCGTGTTGCCCTGTTCGCCAAGGTGCAGCGGATGCCTGCGGCATTCTTCACGCGCACCCAGACGGGCGCGCTGACGAGTCGTCTGAACAATGACGTGGTCGGTGCACAGAACGCTGTCACGTCCACGCTCGGAAGTGTCGTCAGCAATGTCGTGGTGCTCGCCACCACCCTTGCGGCGATGATCGCCCTCGAATGGCGCCTCACATTGCTCGCCCTCGTCGTTCTGCCGCTCTTCATCGTGCCGGCCAAGCGCGTCGGCAAGCGACTGCAGGCGATCTCCCGCCAGCAGATGTCGGTGAATGCGGAGATGAACGCGCAGATGACCGAGCGGTTCAACGTCGCCGGAGCACTCCTCGTGAAGCTCTTCGGTCGACAGAGTGACGAGGTCGAGGTGTTCTCCGGTCGGGCGGCCGAGGTGCGCGATGCCGGGATCCGCCAGGCGATGTACGGGCGGGTGTTCTTCGTGGCGCTCGGACTCGTCGGTGCCCTTGGTGCTGCGGCCATCTACGGCATCGGAGCCCACTTCGTGGTCAGCGGCGACATCTCACCCGGAACGCTGGTCGCCCTCGCAGCGCTTGTCACCCGCGTGTATCAACCACTCACGGGGTTGACGAACGCAAGGGTCGATCTGATGACTGCCATGGTCAGTTTCGAACGGGTCTTCGAGGTCCTCGACGCACCCGAGTCGATCGTCGATCGCCCCGGGGCTATCGACCTCGTGGATCCGAAGGGGCGGATCGAACTGCGCGATGTGTGGTTCCGCTATCCGGCTGCGGCCGATGTGACCGTCCGGTCGCTCGAGGCGCCGCTCGCCACGGTGGCCGCCGATCCCGATCACGATGTGCTTCGAGGTGTGTCGTTGACCATCGAGCCCGGCGAGACCGTCGCTCTGGTGGGTGCATCAGGATCGGGCAAGACGACGCTCGCCGGGCTCGTCCCGCGTCTGTACGACGTGACTGGGGGTGCAGTCATTGTCGACGGCCACGACGTGCGCGATCTCACTCAACACTCGCTGCGCGCGGCGATCGGTGTGGTCAGCCAGGATCCGCACCTGTTCCACGACACCATCGGCGCCAATCTACGCTATGCCCGCCCCGGTGCGACGATCGAAGAGCTCGATACGGCCTGTGCCAGGGCGCGCATCCTGGATGCGATCCGTGCCCTGCCCGACGGCTACGACACCCTCGTCGGCGAACGGGGCTACCGGCTGAGCGGCGGGGAGAAGCAGCGGTTGGCGATCGCCCGGCTCCTGCTGAAGGACCCGGCGATGATGATCCTCGACGAGGCCACGAGTCACCTCGACAACGAGAACGAAGCGCACGTGCAGGTGGCGCTCGAGGAGGCCCTGCGCGATCGCACAGCGCTGGTCATCGCCCACCGGTTGACCACGATCCGCGACGCCGACCGCATTGTCGTGCTCGACGACGGGCGGATCGTCGAGCAGGGAACACACGACGAACTCATGGCCCTCGACGGCGCGTATGCCGCGCAGGTGAGGGCCGGCGAGTCGAGCGTGTCGGCGTAGTCTCGAGCCGTGAGCGATCAGGCCGACGACGAGGTCACCTACACCGTCGCCGAGTTCGCGCGCGTCCTCAACGACGTCCTCGAGGAAGGATTCCCCGACGGCGTGTGGCTGCGTGGGGAGATCAAGGGACTCTCGGTCCGCGAGCCGCACCTCTATTTCACGATCGTCGACGACGAGCCCGGCGCGTCGGCGTCGCTCAGCGTCCAGTTCTTCCGCAATCACCGCACCCGCCTCCAACCCCTCCTCGAGCGAGCGGGTGTGCGCCTCGCCGATGGTCTGAAGGTGCGTATCGCCGGGCGTGTCGACTTCTTCGCCCCTCGCGGCTCGATCGGCCTGAAGATGGACGACATCGACCCGCGCTTCACGTTGGGTGAGCTTGCCCTGCAGCGCGAGGAGCTGGTCCGGCGGCTCAAGGAGTCGGGTCTCTACGAGCGGAACCGCACCCGTCCACTCCCACCCGCACCACTGCGTCTCGGCGTCGTCACGAGCGCCGACAGTGCGGCGTGGGCCGACTTCTCGACCGAGCTCGAACGTAGTGGTTACGCGTTCGAGGTCGCGCTCATCGATGTGCGTGTGCAGGGTGACCGGGCCGTGGTCGAGGTGCCCCGGGCGATCGCTGCGCTCGGACGCCGCACCGATCTCGATGCCCTCGTCGTCATCAGGGGCGGAGGCAGCCGGACCGATCTGGCACCGTTCGACACCGAGGAGATCGCCACCGCCATTGCCACCTGCCCCCTTCCGGTGTTCACAGGGATCGGCCACGAGATCGACACGAGCGTGGCCGACGAGGTCGCCTTCCGCGGCCTGAAGACACCGACGGCATGTGCCGTCGAACTGGTCGGCATCGTCGGCGAGTTCGTCACTCGTACCGAGGACTGCTGGAGAGAGATCACTCATCGCGCCGACATGGTGATCGCCGCCGCGCAGACCACGCTCGGTTCGACCACCCAGGCGATCCGCCTGCGAGTCACCCAAGCGGTCGACCGTGGTGACCACCATCTCACCTCGCAGGCGCAGGCGGTGCGGACGCGGATCGCGGCGTGCGTCGAACGTGCCGTCGGTCGAGTCGATCGAGCCACCGATGCGCTGCGGCGTAGTCCGACGTTGCTCGATGCACGCACGGTACGGATCGACAATGCCGCTGAACGACTCCGGCTGCTCGATCCCGAGACCACGATGTCGCGTGGGTGGAGCATCACCCGCACCGTCGACGGCCGCATCGTGCGCAACGCCGCGGAATTGTCACCCGGCGCAGAGATCGTCACCATGTTCGCCCGAGGGTCGGCGCGTAGCCGAGTGGAGGAGACCACACCATGACTGAACCTGTTGCTGCCGGATATGCCGAAGCACTGGACGAACTCGAGGAGATCCTCGCCTCGCTCGAGGAGGCTGATGTCGACGTCGATGTGCTGGCAACGCGGGTGCAGCGTGCGGCCCAGTTGATCGCGTTCTGTCGTGAGCGCATCGGGAACGCACGCCTGCAGATCGAGAAGGCCGTCACCGACCTCGGCGACTGAGCCGACGGGCCGGGTGGCCAATAGCCTCGGTGCAGTGACCACTGCGGCCCCTGCTTCGCTGCTGAGCATTGCGACCCGTGTCGAGCGACGACTGGCCGAGGTGCTCGAAACGGAACTGTCTCGCTGGACCGATTTCGATCCCGATCTCGCGGCGCCGCTCGCCGAGGTGCCGCGCCTGGTGCTCGGCGGTGGCAAGCGACTGCGGCCGGCGTTCTGCCACTGGGGGTTCGTCGGGGCAGGTGGCGACCCGGAGGACCCCGCCGTCGTCGACGCCGGCGCGGCCTTCGAACTGATGCACGCGTTCGCGCTGTTCCACGACGATGTGATGGACGATGCGGCGAGCCGACGGGGCCAGCCGACCACCCACGCCCGATTCACCGACCTGCATCGTTCTGGAGGTTGGGCCGGTGATGCGCGACGGTTCGGTGACGGTGTGGCGATCCTCGTGGGCGACCTGGCCTTCGTGTTCGCCGACCGCCTCATGGCGCAGGCGAACCGGGCGGCGTGGGCGATCTGGGACGAACTGCGGATCGAGCTGAACATCGGACAGGTCCTCGACATGCTCGGCAGCGCACAGAACGACCGCCGACGGGCGAAGGCCGAACGGATCTGCCGGTACAAGAGCGGCAAGTACACCATCGAGCGTCCGCTGCATCTCGGTGCCGCCCTCGCCGATCCGATGCGGCTCGACGAACTTCAACCGGCGCTGAGTGCCTACGGCCTACCGCTCGGTGATGCGTTCCAGCTTCGCGACGACGTGATGGGGGCGTTCGGCGACACGAGCGTCACGGGCAAACCCGTGGGTGGCGATCTGCGCGAGGGTAAGCCGACGCCACTGCTGGCGCGGGCAGTCGATGCCGCAACACCTGCGCAGGCCACGGTGCTCGCCCGTGTGGGTCGCGTCGATCTCGATGACGCCGGGGTCGCCGAGGTGCAGCAGTGCATCATCGACACGGGTGCGCTCGAGCAGGTCGAGCGGAAGATCGACGCGCTGACGACGATGGCTATCGAGGCGATCGCCGCCGCGCCCATCGGTGGAACGGCTCGCGACGAACTCGTCGCGCTCGCCCACTACGTGAGCCGACGGACCTCCTGAGCCCGGGCGTAGGCCTCGAGCGAGGCGCGGAGTGATCGCTCGACGACGCCGATCTCCTCGACCACCGTCTCGAGCCACGGTGGACGTGCGACGGTGGCGACCGAGATGGGTTCATCGAGACCGGAGTGCTCGAGCGCGAGATGCACGAACACGGCGGCGTAGTCGCGCGGTCGCACATCGCGCGACAGTTCGAGCAGCGCATAGGGATCGGGTGTGCGGTCGGTATCGGCGAGGACGGCGATATTGGTGGAGGTGGGACCAGTCGGTCCACCCCACAGGCCTGGTCCATCGCACAGGACGGCACCGCGCACGAGTGCGGGGCGTGCACCCGCGAGCATGAGCGCCACGTACGCACCGAGGCCGCGGCCGACGATCGTGGCGGGCCCGATGTGGGCGAGGGCGACGTCGGCATCTGCGAGGAGGGTCTCTGCCGAGTAGCCGCCACCGACGGGCACCGTCGATCGGCCGTGGCCGGTGAAGTCGAGGGCGTACACCGGCCCGGGCCATCCGTCGGCCTCCGTCGGGACGGTTGCCGGTGCGGCTTCTCCGAGGCCGTGCAGCCACAGCAACGCCGAGCCCGTGCCGCTGCGCAGGGTGTGCAGGGCGAGCGAGATGCGGTTGTGCCGCAGCCAGTCGACCGTCATCGTGGGCTCCCGACGAAGTCGAGGATCATCGCAGCGATCTCATCGGGGCGCTCGATGTGCA
Organism: Ilumatobacteraceae bacterium; assembly: GCA_046086305.1. Lineage (GTDB taxonomy): Bacteria > Actinomycetota > Acidimicrobiia > Acidimicrobiales > Ilumatobacteraceae > UBA668. The sequence goes on along the minus strand of JBJSXI010000048.1, from coordinate 11,867 downwards.
AGAAGTGCCCCACATCGTCGAGCGTCTCGAGGCGACCGTGTGTCGGCAGCAGCGGTGTGATCTGCTCCGGGCCGGTGCCCCATCCCATCGGCTCCTCGATCCCGCCGAGCACACCGAGAAACGGCATCGCCAGTCCGGGGAGACGGATGGCGGTCCACTCCGGACGCCACGGGCCGAAGCCGACGAAGCGGATCGAGGGATCGAGTTTCCAGCGCCAGCCGTCGGGGTCGCGCCGTGCACCGACCGACACGAGATAGCGCAACCACTCCCGCGACATCCGTGGATTGCTGTATGCCCGACGTTCGGCGAGTTCGTCGAGCGTTCCGGGTCGTCGCTCGAGATCGCCGGTGCGGCGTCGATGGTCGAGCCACGCTGCGATGTCGCCGGCCATCATCCGTCGACGCTCGTACCCGGCGAGGTCGGCCATCGGCCGCTTCGATGGCAGACCGTCGAGGTTCACCAGATGGCTGAACCGGAATGGCTGGGCATCGGCGAGTTGCACGCTGAGCGCCCCGCCCTTGCTGTGGCCGACGACCGGGGCGGGGCCCGATGCGATGCGGTCGATCACCGTCGCGGCGTCACGCAGATCGGCGTCCCAGCTGTACAGGGCGGTGTGATCGCTGTCACCGTGGCCGCGCTGATCCCACGCCACGATGCGCCACCCGGCACGCGCAAGGCGCGGTGCGAGGCCCGAGAAGGTGCGGGCGAAATCGGAGCCACCGTGCACGAGGAACAGCGGTGGGGCACCGGCATCCCCCCATTCGTGAACGGCGAGGCGAACCCCGTGGGCATCGACATGGTGGCGCCGGCGGGGCTCCTCGGCCCCGGGGAAGTGGACGGGCACCTCCTCGGACGGCATGGGGACGAGGCTATGGCCCGGTGCGGACCCCCGAAGAACCGACCTAGGCTTCTCAGGGTGGGTGGTGTCCGGGTCGCCGTCTGGTGCGTGACCGCCGTGTGCGGCGGTTTCCTCGGCGCGGGATGCGGCGGTGAGGGTGGCGACTCGGCGACGCTCCCACCGATCGCCACGACGACCACGACCACGTCCACGGTGCCGACCACAACGACGGTCGTCTACCAGTACTACACGGTGCGATCGGGCGACACCCTCAGTGAGATCGCGATGAGTTTCGGTGTCTTCGTCAAGGACCTCATGGACGTGAACGGGATCACCGATGCCGACCTCATCCAAGAGGGTTCATTGTTGAAGATTCCGCCGCCGCCCGTGATCATCACCGCACTGCCCGTCGCGACCACCTCGACCACCCCATCCACATCGGGGTGAGTGGGTGACCATGGTCCCTCGCCTGCGACGAGGGCCGTTGGTAGCGTTCCGGTCATGAGTTTCTGGCCGACGAAGGAACACTGGAGCGTCGAGATCCCGGTGCGGACCGAGCACTACCTGTGCCCGTCGCTCGAGGCGACCGGGTTCGTGGCGCTCTCACCGTACGCAGGGGAGATCCCCGAGCACGAGTACCTCGACCTCGAATACATGGATTGGAAGAGTGGCGGCGACACCAACTTCGCACCGCTCGCCTCGGCCGACGGCGAACTCGACTGCCGTGGCTTCTGGGACAAGGGCAAGCCCGACAAGGGAGCGAGTTGGACCGTCAACGCCGACAGTGCCCCCACGGTGCGTCGCTACGTCGACTCGATGGGTGTCAACTTCGGTCGGGTGCGGATCATCAAGCTCGAACCGCAAGATCACGAGACGGCGCTGCGCAGTTTTCACCGCGACGACAACAACCGCCTCAATCCGGCCGGTGAGGGATGGGTCGTGCGTACATGGGTCGAACTCACCGACGATCCCGACAGTTACATGCTGCTGATGGACCTCGGTGAGGATCGGCTCCCCGATCCGAGTACCGAGCGTCGGGTTCCCCTGCCTCGGGGCGCGCGGTTCGTCGTCGACACCCAGCGACTGTGGCACGTCGTGGTCCACAACGGCAGCCGTCCGCGCTATGGCCTGATCACCAGCGTCGAATGCACCCCGCAGTTCGAGCGCTGGATGCAGAGCCAGTCGCCCGCCCTCGTCTGAGGCGCGATCACCCGCGCCGGTGCGCGGCGGTGAGTTCTGCGATGTCGCGCATGATGCGCGCGAGTTGGAAATCCTTCGGCGTGTAGACGGCGGCGACGCCTGCCGCAGCGAGCCCCTGGCGGTCGGATTCGGGGATGATGCCACCGACGATGACGGGTGCGTCGACACCCTCACGTCGCAGTGAGGCGACGATGCCGGGCACGAGCTCGAGATGCGACCCGCTGAGGATGCTGAGCCCGATCACGTCGGGATCCTCGTCGCGGGCGGCGGCGACGATCTGTTCGGGAGTGAGACGGATCCCGCCGTACACGACCTCCATGCCCGCATCACGGGCGGCGACGGCGATCTGTTCGGCGCCATTGCTGTGGCCGTCGAGGCCGGGTTTGGCGACGAGCAGACGCGGCGGGCCGCCGGCGATGGTGCGCACGAACGCAGCCACATCGGCCAACTCGCCGGTGCGGGTGCCGACTGCTGCGCCGACACCCGTGGGCGCCCGGTACTCGCCGTAGACCTCGCGCAAGGCGCCAGCCCACTCGCCGGTCGTACCGCCGGCCCGGGCGAGTTCGATCGAGGCCTCCATGATCCCGAGGCCGGCCGTGGCCGCCTCGCGCAGCGAGTCGAGGGCCGCCTCGACCTGCGCTCCGTCTCGTGCTGTGCGCCAGGCGCGGACCTCGTCGGCGGTGCGGCGCTCGACGGACGGATCGACCGTCAGGATGTTGCCGGGGGTGTCGAGCGGGGATGGCTCCGACGCCTCGAAGGCGTTCACCCCTACGACGACCTGATCTCCCGACTCGATCCGTCGGGTGCGTTCGGCCATCGATCGGACGAGGCGGCCCTTCAACTCGTCGATCGCGTCGAAGGCGCCGCCGAGTGCCAGCACCTCCTCGAATTCCGACCATGCCGCGTCACGAAGGTCGGCCGTGCGCGACTCGATCACATGTGATCCGTCGAAGATGTCGTCGTACTCGAGGAGGTCGGTCTCGAAGGCGAGCACCTGCTGCATGCGCAGCGACCACTGCTGGTCCCACGGTCGAGGAAGGCCGAGTGCCTCGTTCCACGCCGGCAGCTGCACGCTGCGGGCACGGGCGCGCTTGGACAGGGTGACGGCGAGCATCTCGAGGACGATGCGTTGCACGTTGTTCTCGGGCTGCGCCTCGGTGAGCCCGAGCGAGTTCACCTGCACGCCGTAGCGGAAGCGGCGTGCGGCGGGGTCGGTCACCCCGTACCGATCGGCGCCGATGCGGTCCCACAACTCGGTGAAGGCGCGCATCTTGCACACCTCCTCGACGAAGCGGATCCCGGCGTTGACGAAGAACGAGATGCTCGAGAAGATCTGAGCGAACCGGTCGGGTGAGATGCGACCCGACGCGCGGACGGCATCGAGCACATCGACGGCCGTCGCGAGTGAGTAGGCGATCTCCTGCACGGGTGTCGCCCCGGCCTCCTGCAGGTGGTAGCTGCAGACGTTCATCGGGTTCCACTTCGGTGCGTGCTCGGCGCACCAGATGACGACGTCGACCGTCAGTTGCCTGCTCGGGCCGGGCGGGAAGATGTACGTACCGCGCGACAGGTACTCCTTCACGATGTCGTTCTGGGTCGTGCCGCGCAGCGCTGCCCGGTCGACCCCGTGGGCCTCTGCGTTGGCGACATACAGGGCGAGCAACCATGGCGCCGTGGCGTTGATCGTCATCGACGTGTTCATCGCGTCGAGTGGGATGCCGTCGAGGAGCGTGCGCATATGGCCGAGGTGGCTCACGGGCACGCCGACCTTGCCGACCTCACCTCGGGCGAGCGGGTGGTCGGGGTCGTAGCCGGTCTGGGTGGGCAGGTCGAAGGCGATCGACAAGCCGGTCTGCCCCTTGGCGAGATTGGTGCGGTACAGCTCGTTCGACGCAGCGGCAGACGAGTGCCCCGAGTAGGTGCGCATCATCCACGGGGTGTCGCGGCCGGTGGTCATCGACGTGTTCATGGTGCCCGGCGGGATGCCGTCGAGAAGGGTGCGCATGTGACCGAGGTGGACCACCGGGACGCCCACCTTGCCCACCTCACCGCGGGCCAGCGGCTGGTCGGGGTCGTAACCGACCTGGGTGGGCAGATCGAAGGCGATCGACAGACCGGTCTGCCCCTTGGCGAGATTGGTGCGGTACAGCTCGTTCGACGCGGCGGCAGACGAGTGCCCCGAGTAGGTACGCATCATCCACGGGGTGTCGCGGCCGGTGGTCATCGACACAGTGTTCCCGACGGAGCGCCCACCGTGCTACCGGGTTCGTGCCGCATCAGGCCGCGATGGCGTCGGCGAGCAGCCGGAGGTACTCGGCGCGAGGCACCTCGATGACACCGAGCGAGCGCAGGTGGGGCGTCGCCCATTGGACGTCGAGCAGACTCGCCCCGTCGTCGCGCAGCCAGTCGACGAGCGCCATCACCGCGACCTTCGAGGCATCGGTCGCCGTGTGGAACATCGACTCGCCGGCGAAGAGCCCACCGATACGTACCCCGTAGAGCCCGCCGACGAGCTCCTCGCCGCGCCAGGTCTCGATGCTGTGCGCCCAGCCGAGCTCGTGAAGGGTCATGTACGCCGTGACGATCGCGTCGGTGATCCAGGTGTCGTCGCGGCGCTGCGCGCCACACTGGCGGATGACCTGCTCGAAGGAGCGGTTCCGTGAGGTGGTGTATCGGCGGGCGCTTCGACGCATGCTGCGCGTGGCGTGCAGCCCGTCGAGCGGGAGGATGCCACGAGGGTCGGGCGACCACCAGCCGATGCTGCGTCGACGCAGTGGCATCGGGAACAGCCCGCTGCGATATGCGGCGAGCAGGGTGCCGGGTTTGAGGTCTGCACCGGCCGCGACGAAGCCGATCTCGTCGGCGGAATCGGCCGGGGGCAGGATCCAGTCACTCGGCCGCGGTTCGGTCGGCGTCCGCCCGGTGGGCTCGGGTGACCTCACCATCGGTGACTCGACGGGCGTGTCGTCGTCGGACGACACCGGCGATGCGTCGTGCACGGCCTCGGGATCGGGGGTGTTCGAGTCGTCGGTCATCGGTACTCGTGGAAGCCACGCCCGGTCTTGCGGCCGAGCCGTCCGGCGGCGACCATCCGCCGCAGGACCGGATGGGCAGCGTAGTGGGACTCTCGGAACTCGCCATAGAGAGCGTCGAGAATGGCGACCGATGTGTCGATGCCGACGAGATCGAGCAGTTCGAACGGTCCCATGGGGAAGTTGCAGCCGCCGCGCATCGCGGCGTCGATGTCGTTCATCGACGCAGTTCCCCGGTCGAGCATGCGAACTGCGTCGTTGAGGTAGGGGAAGAGCAGCGCGTTGACAACGAAGCCGGCGCGGTCGTCGACCTCGACCACGTCCTTTCCGCACGCCTCGGCGAACCTGCGTGCGCGGGCGAGTGTGTCGTCGCTGGCGGTGAGTGGGCGGACGAGCTCGACGAGGCGCATCGCGGTCACCGGATTGAAGAAGTGGAGGCCGCAGATCCGCTCGGGGTGTTGGGTAGCGATGGCCATCTCGATCACCGGCAGCGTGCTGGTGTTGGTGACGAGCACGGCGTCGGGCGCGGTGATCCGGTCGAGATCGGCGAACAACCCGCGTTTGACCGCGAGATCCTCGACGACCGACTCGATGACGAGATCGCAGTCGGCCAGGTCTTCGAGACGCTCGGTGGTGCGGATGTGGGAGAGCGCAGTCGTCTGCTCGTCGTTGGTGAGCCGGCCGCGTTCGACGGCTCGCGTGAGGCCGCGTTCGATGGTGGAGACCATCGCCGCTGCAGCGGCCGCTGTCCGCGACCTGACGATCACGTCGAAGCCTGACCGTGCAGCCATCTCTGCCAGGCCGGCGCCCATGATCCCCGACCCGACGACGCCGATCTGCAAGGTGGATGCGGTGCGCTCCGGCGACGTCATGTGGCGATGGTAGTGCCGGCTGGTGACATGCCGATCGGCGGCCGACAGCCGGGCACGGCCGGCCCGCCGATACCGTCGCGGTGTGCTCCGCCGTCGCCGTCGCCGCTCAGTCGTCGAGGCGACCGCAGACGGCTTCGTCCTCGATCTGTCCGCCGACGAGCGCGCCGCCCTGGGTCGTTTACTCGACGAACTTCGATCGATGCTCGTCTCCGGTGACGATGAGATCGAGCCGTTGCTCGAGCGACTGTTCCCGCCCGCGTACCTCGCCGAAGCCGACGCCGAGGCTGCCGCCGACTACCGGCGCCTGATGCGCGAAGAACTCGTCGCCTCACGGGTGGCATCGATCGGCACGGTGATCGCTGCTCTCGAGACCGAGGGCTCGTTCGACGAGCACACTGCGGTGGCGATGATGCGCGCCCTCAACGAGGTGCGGCTGGTGCTCGGCACGCTGCTCGATGTGTCGGAGGAGACCACGGCAGAGTCGTTCGATCAGGACGACCCGCGCGCGGGCCAGTACCAGCTCTACGGGTTCCTCAGCTGGCTGGTCGAGCACTTCGTCGAGGCATTGTCCGAGTGGTGACCAGCGTCGATGGACGCCGCACGTCGTCAGCTCACGCGAGCTCGACGAGCCATGTCGGCAGGCGTGTTGGACGCCCGTCCGAGGTGACGCAGCCGTGCACCGTGACCGCTGTGGCATACGCCTCGCTGTCGACCGTCAGCAGGTACGCGAGTTGGAACGACGTGCGTGTGGTCGAGCCGAGCACCACGTGCACGGTGACGAGGTCGTCGAAGCGCAGCGGCCGACGGAACTTCACCCACGACTCGAGTACGACATGGTCGACACCCTCGGCGCGCATCTCGGTGTAGGGATGCCCGAGATGTCTGAGGTACTCGACACGCGCTTCCTCGAGGTACGGGAGGTAACGGCTGTGATGGACGATGCCCATCGCGTCGGTCTCCGAGAAGCGGACACGGATGGTGTGGTGGAACGCATAGGCGGCGGGATCCGAGGCCGGTCGCAGGTCGAGACGCACCTCACGACCGTATCGGCTGCGCTCGCACGGGCCTGGTGGAACCACCGGGGTGGGCTGATAGTGTGCGCCTGCTCTCAACCGGAAGAGACCTCGCCCCCATCGTCTAGCGGCCGAGGACACCACCCTTTCAAGGTGGCGGCACGGGTTCGAATCCCGTTGGGGGTGCAAAGGCCAGATCATCTGGTCCCGTGGTGAAGTTGGAGTTCACGCCGGCCTGTCAAGCCGGAGGTCGCGGGTTCGAGTCCCGTCGGGACCGCTCGGGATGACATCCCGAACGGGGTGCGAGTGCGTTGTCGCTCGTCGCTTCACACGGTCGAGTAGCTCAGTCGGCAGAGCATACGCCTGAAAAGCGTAGGGTCACCGGATCGACGCCGGTCTCGACCACCATCGGCGGCCTTCGGGCCGCCGATGCCTTTTTGGCGTCAGCCGAGGTCGCGTGCCCAGCCCGCTGCCTCGTCGAGCAGCGGTGTGGCGAGCGATGCCCAGCGCGCGCGAAAGCGATAGACGCACGACAGCCTGCACAGCGTTCTCACGAGGTGCACCTGAGCGGCAGCGTCACCGTCCGCAGCCCGGAGGAGGCGCTCGGCGTCGTGTCGGCCGACCGCAGGCGCGTCGCCGCGTTGGAGCGCCCGCAGGACCAGGTGCGCGCCGAGGTTCCCGAGGTCGATGGACGGATCGCCGAGACCGACCGAGTCGAGGTCGATGAGCGCGCCAGAGCCATCGCCGAGCAGCAGGTTCCGGTCGTGGAGGTCACCATGCACCAGTCGTGTCGGACGATCGGAAAGGTGACGGACCTCGAGCTGTTCCACCTCGTCCACCACGGGCAGGTGGACGACGAGGAGCGAGGGGTGGATGGCGCCGATCGTCTCCGCCCATGCCCGCACTGAACCTCCGTCGGTCGCCGACGGGAGCTCGACGTGTGTCGTGTCGAGCGCGCCGAATGCTGCAACGAGCTCGCCCGCGAGGTGGATCGCTGCGGTCCGTTCGCTGGCCGAACCCTCCATGAGCACCTCGTGGAATGAACGACCGGACATCGACTCGAGCTCGACGATGCCCCGCGCGGTGTCGATGGCGACCACCTCAGGGACGCGCAGTTGTGGTGGCAGCAGGGGGCGTACCGTCTCGAGGCGGTCGACGAGGGGTTGGGCGCGTCGCGGCGGCACGACCTTGACGAACGACGACGTCGTTCGCACGACCGCTCGACGTCCTGGTCGGTAGGAGACGAGGGCCCCCCGATCGATGGCGTCGGACAGGCCGGGAAGATTGTCGTCCTGCGTCGGGACGACGTCGTGCCACGTTCCAGATCCATCGAGTCGACCGGTGATCATCCGGTCGGCCTCGGTTCGCTGCGCCGTCCAGTGTCCGCTCGGTCGGGCGTGGATGACCCGCCACCTCGGGCTCGCGATCGTGTCGGCCGCTCGGGCCAGGAGGTGTTCGCCCAGTGCCGGCCAGCGCGGATCGAACGACCGGAGGGCGAGGAGTGCGCGTCGCACGAGTGCGCAGGCGAGCGGGACACCTACGGCGTCGTCGGCGTCGCCGCCAGCCGCTGCCCACGCATGACGCAGTGCATCGACCGGAGCCGACCGACCCGTCGCTGCGCCGTCGAGCTCGAGCTCGAGCAGATGTGCGGCGAGCGATGCGATATCCGAGTGTGGCTGTCCGGAGCGGGCGCGTTCGAGGTCGACGAGGTGTGCACGTCCCGACACGACGACGAGTTGGCCGAGGTGGAGGTCACCGTGGATGGTCGCCAAGGCGATGTCGGGTTCGTCGAGGCGTCGGAGGTGGATCGCCAGTTGGAGTGCCGGCGTCGCCAGTCGGGGCTCGATGAGCGCGATCGTGTCGAGCGCAGCCAACGCCTCGTCGAGGTCGGTGACGGCTGAGCCCGGGGCGGATGCGACGGGGAGCTGGTGGAGCGAGCGGATCGATGCGCTGAGCTGATCGAGATCGATCAGCCCGTTCACGATGGCCGTCGTCCCGTCGATGCCCTCGAGTCGTTCCTCGAGCACGAGACGACCGTCGCCACTCACGTCGATCGGGTGTGGAACGGGAATGCCCGCGCTGTGTGCCGCCGTCGACAGCCGTGCGATCCAGTTACCACGATCGTCTCCGAACCACCGGAAGTACGCGTCGAGTTGTCGGGTGTCGTGATCCCCCGTGGCCGTCATCGAACCGGTCACACGTCCGACGACTCGACGCCCGGGCTTGTATCGCACCGGGGTGATCTCGAGGTCGCGGTGCGAGAGGCCCATCGCCCCGACGCGCGGAAGGTCGGGGAGGAGCCGACGCCACCCGCGTGCCGACGCGACATGCCGCAGACCGTGGAGGTCGTTGTCGTTCGGGAAGGCGAACAACACACTCGACCCCGAGGGGCTCACGGCGACGCCGGGTGCGAGGAATGTGTCGTCCACCGGCTTGGCCGCCCACTTGGCGGCAAGTGTCTCCGCGCGATCCTTCGAGTCGAAGGTGCGCGCGTGGAACTGGACGGGCGACGTCTGGCCCCACGTGTGCGCGTCGTATCCGACGATGGCCGACTCACCCGGTTTCAGGCGCAGGTACGTCGGACGGAGCGACACGACGTCGAGACCAGCGGTGCGTGCGAGGTCGGTGGCCGCATGGGCATCGACGAGCGCGGCGAGGTCGCCGATCCGGAGTCCGGGCGACGCGTCGGAGATCATGACCACAGCGTCTGTGGTGAGGCGGCGCGCCAGTGGACGATCTGTCGGTCGACCCGGCCCCGGGTGAGTCCGAGTTCGATGTCGGGGTCGAAGATCTCACTGCCGCCATGGTTGACGATGATGGTCGTGCGACCCTCGGAGATACGTCGCACGGAGTCGGCGACCTGTTCGCGAGCTGCAACGTCGAGCCCGGCGAGCGGTTCGTCGAGCACGAGGACCGGCGAGTGGCGGAGCACTGCTCGGGCGAGCATCAGTCGCCGTGCCTGACCTCCCGAGAGGGTCGCCCCACTCTCGCCGATGACGGTCTCGTACCCGTCACTCAGCACAGACACGACCTCGTCGAAGCTCGCAGTCCGCGCTGCTTGCTCGACCTCCTCGTCGGACGCGTCGGGGCGGCCGTAGCGGATGTTCTCGCGTACCGACACGGCGAACAGGTGGATCTCCTGGGGAACGTACGCGAAGGCCGACCGGTACGAGCCGAGTTCGTAGTCGTCGTGGGGGACGCCGTCGAGCAACACCGAACCGGCGTCGATGGGTGTCAGTCGGAGGAGCACGGCGAGCATCGACGACTTCCCCGAACCATTGGCTCCTTCGACGACCACCCGGCTGCCCGCAGGGATCTCGAAGCTCAGCCCGTCGAGTGCATCGACCTCGCCGTTGTAGGAGCAACGGACGCCGGAGAAGGTGATCGCTCCCCGGATGTTGCGCGCCTCGCGGCTGCCACCGGAGATTTCGGGCTCGAGGCGCATCACTTCGAGGACTCGTTCGGTGCCGGTCGTCGCCTTCGAGAGTCGGCCACCCTCGCGAGAGACCCGTCTGAGTGGCCGGAACATCGTCCTCGAGTACGAGGTCACCACGAGCAGCTCACCCGGCGTGAGCGATCCCGAGATCACCTTGCTCGTCCCGACGACGAGCACCAGACCGAGCCCGAGACCGCTCATCAGGTCGCCCATCAGTGCGATCTGCGCCGTGATCCGGGCCGCCCGGAGCCCGGCCTTCTCTCCCTTGCCGGTCATCCGCCCGAACTCTGCAGCAGCATCGCGCTCTCGTGAGTAGGCCTTGACGACGCGGAGTTGGCGCAGGCTCTCGGTCGCGAATGCGACCGCAGATCCCTCGCGTCGTCGCTGCTTGCGTGTGGTCGCCCGCAGTTCGCGTGCTGAGCGGCCGAGGTGGATGGCCAGGAGCGGCAGTGGCGCGAGGGCGCAGAGTGCGAGTACGGGGTCGAGGACGAAGAGCACGACGACGAGGCCGACCATGAGGGCGCCGCTGTCGGCGAACGCGAGCCACGAGCCGACGAGTGCATCACGGGCGAGATTCACATCGCCGATCAGTCGGACGATCAGGTCTCCCGACTTCGATGACGTGTGGAAGGGCATGTCGAGGCGGTGGAGGTGCTCGAACAGTTGCTGGCGGATCCTCACCGTCACCTTGCGGGCGATCTCGGCGGTGAGGATGGCGGATCGCATCGCGAGCAGTCCACCGATGAGCGACAGCGCGACGAGGCTGAGGCCGAGGAGGGCTGCGGCAGGAATCGGCGCGAGACCGAGCCATGGTTGTTGATCGTCGGCCGACAGCAGCACGCTGTCGAACAGGACCTTCGTCGGCCATGGCTTGAGCAACTCGATCGCAGTTGCGCCGAGCGCGCAGAGTAGCGAGGCGATGAAGGCCCGGCGCTGACCGCTGAATGCCGCGGGAAAGGTTCGGCGCGCTTCGCGTAGGACGTCGAGAGAGACGCCGCGCATGCTCTGCGCGAGGAGCCCTTTCATCGTGGGGCGCCTCGGACGTGTCCGGCGGCCCGGATCGCGGCGAGGGTCGCGTCGGCAGCGTCGGACCACGTGAGTGTCTCGAGGGCACGTCGTCGGCCGGTTGCGCCGAGTGCACGGCAACGTTCAGGGTCGGCGAGGAGATCGGCGGTGGCGTCGACGAACCCGTCGATGTCGGCCGCCTCGACGAGGATTCCTCCGCCGTCGAGCAGCGCCGGGATGTCGCCGAGACTGCTGGCCACGGTCGGCACACCCGCCGCCATGTACTCGATGACCTTGAGCGGACAGAAGTAGAAGAAGTCGTTCGGTTCGTACGGTGCGACACCGACCCATGATTCGCCGATCAGGGCGGCCGCCGTTGCGTGATCGACGGGCCCAGAGATGTCGACGAATCCGCCGAGGCCTCGTTCGTCGGCGGCCGCGGCGAGATTCGACGCTCCATCGCCACCGCCG
>JBJSXI010000047.1:0-9928 GCA_046086305.1 Ilumatobacteraceae bacterium | reverse complement strand
ACCGAACCAAGTCGACGGTCGATCTCGGTGCCCGGCCACGGGTCGACCAGACCTGCGACGGCCACCCCTGAGGTTCCGAGCGCAAGACCTGGCCAGCCGGGATGGAACCCGCGTAGACCGCTGGTCGGGGAAGACGTCATGCGCGCACTCTAGAGGTGGGCACGGTCCGACATGTCGACCACGCGTCATCTGACGACGATCATCAAGGCCGAGCGCTTGTTACGGTCAGCCAGCGACGATGCGCATGAGACCTCCGCGCAGCGAGGTGATCAACAACTCGCGTTCGGGGGTCTCGGCGAACGAGGTGAGCGTTCCCTTGATTCGCATGTCGAGCCGCACGGCGGTGTCGCGCCCCATGATGAACAGCAGGCCAGTCATGTCGGCGAACACATAGGCGCCACGCACACTCGGGAGTGCAGCGCCGTGATAGATGACGCCACCGATCACTGCAGGACCGATTGTGTGCGGATACGCGTAGACCGGAAGGGTGAACGCCGCATCGGCCGGGATCGATTCGGGAGTGTCGCGTCGCGCCTCGCCTTCGAAGAAGAACCACCCGAAGTTCTGGCCGCTCGTGCCCGCCGGTATCCGGTTGACCTCCTCGGTGTCGTTCTCACCGACATCACCGAGCCAGATGTCACCGTTCGCCGCGTTGATCGAGAACTGCCAGGGGTTCCGGAGTCCCTTGACCCACAGCTCAGGTGCCACATCCGGCCGATCGACGAACGGGTTGTCCGGCGGGACGTCGTAGCCGGGACCATCGAGCCGCGGGACGATCCTGATGATCGAACCGAGCATCGTCGAGTAGTCCTGCGCGTCACGACCACGGCTGCCACCACCGTCGCCTAGCCCGACGTACAGCCGGCCGGCAGCATCGAAGTTCAGGTCGCCCGCCTTGTGCCCGGGCCCAGGCTGCTCCTGCGTCAACACCAGTCGTTCACTCGCGACGTCCGGGACGCCGTCGACGAGCGCGTACGACACCACATTCGTGTCACCGGCAACATCGGTGAAGTAGAGGAACATCCGCCCGTCACGCGGATCGAACGCAATACCCAACAGCCCACGCTCGGAGTTCGGTGCGAGCGGGGTCACACGCGCTGTCAGGTCGAGTACCACCGTCGACGTATCGAGCGCCTCAGGGATGCGGAGCACCATTCCGTCCTGGGTGATCGCGTAGTACGACTCGTGTCGGACACTCCACACGATGCCCGTCAGATTGGCGATGTCGAGAACCGGCTCCACTCTCACCTGCACACCAGCGAACTGCTCGGACCGGGGCATCTCGACATCCTCGGGAACCGGCAGGAGACCCTCGGGGTAGGTCGGTGCCGGCACTGTCGTCGCCGGCACCGAGGTGCTGGTCGTCGAGGCGGTACCCGTCACCGACACCGTGACGGTGGTTGTCGGCCCCTCCGACACCGTCTCCTCGTCCCAGACGCGCACACCGAGCGCACCGGCGACCACCACGAGGGCGATCGACGACCCGATGAGTCCGCGGTAGGGGTGTTCGCCTCGGGGTTCCATCGACGATCTCTCCGTTCCCCTCAAGCCTGCCACGCGTCGCGACCGCCTCGTGCATCCGCAAGCCCGTCACCGTGGTGTAAACAGACGGCCAATGGCGCTATTCGCGCCGCTCTCCTCGAGGAATCCCAGATGCGATCGATCCACCACCTCGGCCGACACCTCATCATCGCGCTGGCAGTCGCCACCGTCGGTGGCTGCGCCAACGCCGCGTCGTCACCGTCGACCACACCCGCACCGAGCCCGGCTCCGACCGACGCGCCGGCAACGACCGCCGGCGAAGTGACGAGTTCGGTCGAGATCCACGCCCAACCCGGGTTCTTCTGGGACCGACCGTCGTACACGGCGCGTGCGGGAGAGATCACCATCACGGTCATCAACGACGACGACGTGTTCCACCAGATGCAGATCCTCCAGAACGCGCAGCCGGCCGTCGACACCGTATGGGAGGTCTACTCGTTCGGGGTCACGGCAACCGAGACCGTCACCCTCACGCCCGGCGAGTATCGGATCTTCTGCATCGTGCCCGGCCACGATCAGATGGATGCGCCCCTCACGGTGGTGCCCTGATCCGGTGATGCAGCGGCGCAGCGTCCTCGTGATCGCCGGATCCACGGTGGTGGTCGCGCTTGCTGCGATCGCGATCACCGTCGTCGCGCGTGGCGGCGATGACCCGGCAGCCGCACCGCAGTCGACGACTGCAACGACCGCACCACCACCGACCCGACCATCCTCTACCGCGCCTCCGAGTACCTCGCGACCCACGACGACATCCCCGTCGTCGTCGTCCTCACAGGTGACTGATCCACTCACCACTGCGCTTCCCATGCCGATGACTGCATCGTTCGCCGATGTCAGTCTCCGGGCCGAACAGGCACTGGTGATCCCCAACCTCACCGGCATGGTGTGGAACGACCAGGAGGACGCCTACTTCGCGATCACCCAGGACGGCACGGTGCACCGGATCGCCCGAGACCTCAGCAGCTCGGAGGTCGTCCTCGATCTCACCGCCGAGGTGACCGGTCTGCTCCCGGGCTCCGAGCGCGGACTGCTCGGCATCGCGTTCGATCCGCGCGACGGACGGATGTTCCTCTACTTCACCGATCGCGGGAACGACACCAACATCGTCTCGTACAAGATGACCGACGGTCGACCCGATCCGTCGCGCCGTCGGCTGGTGCTCTTCCAGGAGCAACCCGGTCTCGGGCACAAGGCCGGTGACATGGCGTTCACCCCCGAGGGACATCTCTTCGTCTCGCTCGGTGACGGCGGCGGAAGTAGCGGTCGCGATGCGCAGGATTACGGCAAGTTGCTCGGCTCGATCATCCGGATCACCCCGCGGCTGTACGGCGAGGGCTACGACGTGCCCGAGGACAATCCGTTCGTCGGGCAGCCCGACATCGCGCCCGAACTGTGGGCCAAGGGGTTACGTAATGCATGGCAGATCTCACTCGATCCGATCACGGGCGACCTCTACCTCGGCGACGTCGGCGAGAACGACATCGAGGAACTCAACTTCATCCCTTCCGGGACGAGTGGGCAGAACTTCGGCTGGTACTGGTACGAGGGCACCGTCAAGCGGAGCACCGGCGACCGGCCACCAGCCGACAGGGTCTTCACTCCGCCGGTGTTCGAGTATCCCCACACCGTCGGGCCGGCGATCATCGCCGGGCTCGTCTACCGCGGGACTGCGATACCGGCACTCCGCGGTGCGTATGTGTTCGCCGACATGACCGGGCCGTTCTTCGCCCTCGGCGGCAATGGCACGGTTCGCCTCGGGCTGCGCCTCTCGGGTGGGGTGAACACCTCGTTCGTCGAGACACCGGATGGTGAGATCCTCATCACCACCCTGCGCAAGGGCATCTTCCGCATCCTCCCGGGCTGAGCAGGCATAGGCTGTCGACCCGTGAGTGTCGGCCAGGCCCATCGCACACTGCGCGAGATCGTCGCCGACGAGATCCGCGGCATGATCATGCGCGGCGAGCTCGAACCGGGTGAACGATTGTTCGAGGACCGACTCGCCGAGCAGTTGGGCGTGTCGCGCAATCCCGTGCGCGAGGCGATCAGGGCACTCGAAGGCACCGGCCTCGTCGAGGTCGTGCCGCGCCGTGGCGCCTATGTCAGCACTGTCGATCCCGATCGCGTTCGACAGCTCCTCGAACTCCGATCGGTCCTCGAGGCGTACGCCGCCGCACTCGCCGCCGAGCACCGCACCGACTCCGAACTCGCCGAACTCCGCCGCTGTCTCGATGAGGGCCGGCGGGCAACGGCTTCGAACGACCTCGTGGCCGCCGCGTCATGGCACCGCGAGTTCCATCTGGCCATCGAACGGTTGTCGCGCAACCTCTATCTCGAGTCCGTTGTCGCGCCATTACGTCACCAGACGGAGTTGATCTTCTCGATGCTGGTGGACTCGCGCGGTGTCACGGGCTGGGGTGAACATCAGGCCATCTACGACGCGATCGCATCCGGTGATGCCGAGGAGGCGCGCCGGCGCACCTTCCAGCACATGGCCTCGGTGATGCGCGATCTCGTCCTGCGTACCGACGGCGGCCGGCACGAGCCGGCGGCCGAGTCGTGACCCACACGGCCGACGCAGTCGTCGTCGGCGCCGGGATCGCCGGTCTCGGTGCCGCTGCCGCACTTGCCGCCGACCGCTCGGTCGTCGTGGTCGAGCAGGAGTCGACAACGGCGTATCACGCCTCGGGACGCTCGGCGGCGACGTTGTCGGAGACGTCGGGCCACCCATTGGTCTGCGCGTTCGCCCGACTCAGCCGCGACCTGTTCGAACGGCCACCCGAGGGCTTCGCGGACCACCCGCTACTCGGTCCACGCGGGCTGCTGTGGATCGGTGAACCGGGCGATGAGACGTCACTCGACGAGATGGCAGTCAACGGGCAGCGTGTCGCGCCATCGGTCCGGCGGATCGATGCGTCCCAGACTCGCTCACTGCTTCCCACGTTCTCCGAGCACGTCACCGCAGCGGGTGCGGTGCACGAACCAGATGCCCGCACGATCGATGCAGCGGCAGTGCTGCAGGGGTTCATCAGGCTGCTGCGGCGCGGAGGTGGTTCGGTACACACCTCGTCGGAGGCGATCGTCGTCGAACCCATCGACCACGCCGACCAGAACGATCGTGAGGCCGTCCGGTGGCGCGTCATGGCGGGCGACCTGCGGATCGAGTGTCGCGACGTCGTCGACGCCGCCGGCGCATGGGGTGATGTCGTCGCCGTCCGCGCCGGTGTGCGACCCCTCGGACTCCGCCCGCTTCGCCGCACTGCGGCAATCGCCCGCAGTCCTGTCGAGGTGGCCGGATGGCCGCTCGTGATGGACATCCGCGGTCGCTACTACTGCGAACCCGAGCAGGGCGGACTGCTCATCTCACCCGCCGACGAGCAGATGTCCGAACCCTGTGATGCACGGGCCGACGAGATCGACGTTGCGCTCGCCATCGAGCGTGTCTCATCGGCCAGCGGCCTCGATCTGCGCTCGATCGTCCGGGCGTGGGCGGGTCTGCGGACCTTCGCCCCCGATCGCGCACCGGTCGTCGGTGAGGATCCCGACGCTGCCGGATTCTGGTGGCTCGTCGGCCAGGGTGGTGCCGGGATCAAGACCGCACCGGCCATGGCGGCCATGCTCGCCCGACTCGTGCGCGGTGAGGGCGCCACCGCCGATGAGGCCGCCCTCGGCGTCACCGTCGATGCGGTGTCACCGCGACGTCTGCGCTGAGTCAGAACAGTTCGATCACGAGCAGCAGCACACTCGTCGCCGCCGAGAAGGCGAGCAGTGCAGGGCGCATGAACCCGCGGTCGAGGTACGGAGCGAGCCGACGTGATGCGCCGAAGCCGAGCAGCATCGCTGGCGCGAGTATGCCGGCACGACCGATGTCGGCGGTGCCCATCTCGCCCGCCAGGAGCAGAAGGCTGATCGACAGTGTCGAACCGAAGACGAAGAAGCCGGCGAGGGTCGCCCGCAGTTCGGGACCGCGACGGTGCTGGTAGAGCAGTGCCATCGGAGGTCCGCCGATCGAGGTGATCGACCCCATGAACCCTGATGCCGCTCCCGCCGAGAAGAGGCTCACCCTGTTCGGGTCGACACGCCATCCTGCGGCGCTGAGTCCGACGCCGATCAACACCAGCACGGCGAAGAGCACGATGAGTCCACGTTCGGGCAGAACCACGACCGCCGCAGTACCGAGCACACTGCCTGGTACTCGCCCCACGATGGCCCACCGAAGGCCCTTCCAGTCGATGCCACCGCGCTCACCGAATGCGACCATCAGCGTCAGCAACATGGCCACGATCAACAAGGGTCCGGGGATGAAGTCGGGATCCGTCAGCGCGAGCACGGGTGCGGCGACCATGCCCAGTCCGAATCCGAGACTGCCCTGCGCGCACGCGCCGACGGCGACGGCCGAGACGGCCACGACCCACTCGACACCCGTCATGCTGCGGCGCGTCGACGTTCGTTGACCAGTTGCAGCACCATGCGTGCCGAGACCACGAGCAGGAGGATTGCGAACAGCGTGTTCGACAGTGTCTCCGACATGCCGACGGAGATCTTGCCCGCGACGAATGCCGACACCACACCCGCCAACCCAACGATCGCCGCAGCACGCAGATCAGCATTCTTCTTCTTGCGATTCCGCCAGGTGCCCATGAGTGACGTAGGGATGATCACGACCAGCGAAGTGCCCTTGGCGATCGCTGCCGGAATGCCGAACCCGACCACCATGGCAGGCACCATCACAATGCCGCCACCGACGCCGAGAAGGCCGGCGAGGATGCCGGTGAGCAGTCCGACGCCGACGAGGATCGCTGCCAACAGCACGCTGAGGTCGTTGCGACCGGTGGCCTCGCTGTTGTCGATCAGCAGGCGTACTGCAGTGGCGATGAGGACGAGCGCGAACGCAATGGCAAGCGCATCGTGGGGGAGCCGGTGGAGAATGTGGGTGCCGATCACAGCCCCACACACAGCCCCGATGGCGAGGAACAGCGCCACGGCCCAGTCGATCTTGTCGGCGGTCGCGTAACTGATCATGCTCGACAAGGCGATCGGGAGCACCGCGGCCAGTGAGGTGCCGTGGGCAAGACGCTGGTCGAAGTGGAGTGCCATGACGAGCGCCGGCACGATGAGGATGCCACCACCGACGCCGAAGATCCCCGACAGGAACCCCGCCACCAAACCGACGAGCAGGGTACGAACCCACAGCGGTCGGGGCGAGCCGCCGGGCACGATCGCGCCCTCGGACGAGGATGGACTGGTCACTGACATGAATCCTCCGGACACCGCTGGTCAGCGGGCGAAACAGGCGACGAGATGGCCGGGACGCTTCTCCTCGAGCTGCGGCGTCTCCTGCCGACAGCGATCGTGGACGAGCGGGCACCGACTGGCGAAGCGACACCCCGGCGGGGGATCGACGGGATTGGGGATCTCCCCCGTGAGCACGATCCGGCGTCGCGCACGCTGGACCGGCGGATCGGGGATGGGCACACTCGAGAGCAGTGCCTCGGTGTAGGGGTGCAGCGCACCTTCGTACACGTCGTCGGTCGGCGCGACCTCGACGAGTCGCCCGGCATAGAGGATCGCGATGCGGTGCGAGATGTGGCGGACCACAGAGAGATCGTGAGCGATGAACAGGTACGTCAGTCCGAACTCCTGCTGCAGGTCCTGCAGGAGGTTGACGACCTGGGCACGCACCGACACGTCGAGTGCCGACACCGGCTCGTCCGCGACGATGAAGTCGGGCTGCAGTGCGAGCGCGCGGGCGATGCCGATCCGCTGACGCTGACCGCCACTGAACGCGTGCGGATACCGGTCGACCGTGTCGACGGGTAGACCGCAGCGATCGAGCAGCGAGGCAACCTGATCGCGTGCTGCCGCCGCGTCCTTGGCGAGTCCGTGCACGATCAGCGGCTCGGCGACCAACTCGAGCACGGTCTTGCGCGGATTGAGACTGGCGTAGGGGTCCTGGAACACCAACTGCATGTGGCGCCGCAGTTCGCGTAGCTCACGGCCCTTCACCTCGGTGATGTCACTGCCGCGGAACTTGATCCGGCCGTCGGCGGGATCGATGCGCCGGAGGATCGCCCGACCGGTCGTCGTCTTTCCCGATCCGCTCTCGCCGACGAGGCCGAGTGTCTCTCCCCGAGCGATCGAGAACGACACCTCGTCGACGGCGTGGACATGGCGCACCTTGCCGCCCCAGAAACCGCTCCGACCGACGGGGAAGCGGATGCTCAGGCGGTCGACCTCGACCATCGGGGTCGCGTCGGCACCATTCACGCCCACGCCGCTCGACCGCACAGGGCGTGAGATCTCAGCCACGTTGCACCTCGAACGCGCGCCAGCAGGCCACCTTGCGACCGTCGGGGTAGGTCTTCAGTCCCGGCATCTCCTCGAGGCACTGGGTGACCGCAAGATCGCAGCGCGCCGCGAAGGGACAACCTGCAGGCGGGTTGACGAGGTCGGGCGGTGCGCCCTCGATCGACACGAGCCGCGGCATCACCATGTCGAGGCGCGGGGTACTGCGGAGCAGCCCTGCCGAGTACGGATGCGCCGGCGAACCGTAGAGGTCGTCGGCCGAGGCGAGCTCGACGAGCTTGCCCGAGTACATCACCGCGACACGGTCGCACAGGCCTGCGACGACCCCGAGGTCGTGGGTGATCAGGATCACTGCCAGATCGAGACGATCCTGGAGATCGGCGATCAACTCGAGGATCTGCGCCTGGATGGTGACGTCGAGCGCCGTGGTCGGTTCGTCGGCGACGAGCAACTCAGGCTCACACGCAAGCGCCATTGCGATGAGGACTCGCTGACGCATACCCCCCGACATCTCGTGCGGGTACTGCGACACGCGCTCGCGGGGGTTGGCGATGCCGACGAGGTCGAGCAACTCGACGGCACGCTCATTGGCCCGCCGGCGGTCGAGTCGCAAGTGACGACGCAGGACCTCGGCGATCTGAGCCCCCACGGTGAACAGCGGGTTCAACGAGGTCATCGGATCCTGGAACACCATCGCGATCTCGCGACCCCGGACGCGTTCGAGGGTCTGCTCGGCGTCGTGGACGAGCGACTGGCCCTTCCAGCGCACATCACCGCCAGTGATCTTGCCGGGCAGTTCCGTGAGGCCGAGGAGGGTCTGCGCCATCACACTCTTGCCCGAGCCACTCTCACCGACGATGCCGAGTGTCTCGCCGCGCTCGAGGTGGAAGCTCACCCCACGCACGGCCTGCACCGTCCCGCGACGGGTGAAGAACTGCACCTCGAGGTGATCGACCTCGAGCAGTGGTGCCGTCGTCGAGGTTGTCGGCGTCGCCGCCGCGGTGAACGGCTCACTCACAGCGCTGCACCGCCGGTGGTCGACGACGCACGACTCGCCCGTGAGGCGAATCGCTTCTCGCGTTCCTGAGGATCAAGTGCGACACGCAGCCAACTGCTCAGCAGGTTCACCGCGAGCACGGTGATACTGAGCAACAGGCCCGGGTAGATGATCAGCCACTGGTTCCCGAACAACTCGTGGTCACCGGCACGGGCGATATCGAGACCCCACGACACGGCCGGGTACTGGATGCCGAGGCCGAGGAAGCTCAACGCCGCCTCGGCGAGGATGATGCGGGCGAACTCGAGCACGGCCAGAGTGGCGAGCGGGGTGAACAGGTTCGGCAGGATGTGCTGGAAGATCACCCGAGCCGGCGAGCAGCCGATCATCTCGGCAGCCTCGACGAACGGTCGCTCGCGCACCGACAGCACCACGCCACGAGTCATGCGGGCGTAGACCATCCACCCATTGATGGCGAGGATGATCGTCACGCTCGTCACCGACCCCCCGACGAGCGCGATGAGCAGCATCGCGAGCAGCAGGCCGGGGAACGAGATCTGCACGTCGACCCAACCCATCAGCCATCGGTCGGTCCGACCGCCGCGATAGCCGGAGACGAGCCCGACGAGCACGCCGAACGTGCCGGCGAGCAGCACGACGAGCACCCCGATGATGAGCGAGGTGCGTGCGCCGTAGACGAGGCGCGACAGCACGTCGTATCCCTGCCAGTCGGTGCCGAACGGATGCGACCATGTGCCGCCGTTCCACACCGGCGAGAGCATCGCATTCGACAGGCTGCCCTTGGTCGGAGACGTCGGCGCAACCAGCGGCGCGAACACGGCGACCAGCACGAGCAGGGTGAGGAACACCGCCGAGGCGATGCCGAGCTTGTCGCGCACGAGATCGCGGAACAGACCGCCCTGACGCACGACCGACAACTCGTAGGGGCGACCCTGGATCGCCTCCTCGTCGTGGAGGGCCTCCTCGACGTCGTCGTGCTGCGCGGTGTACTCGTCGGGGGCGTTCACGAGAGCTTCACCCGCGGATCGAGCACCTTGTAGGTGATGTCGATGGCGATGTTGATGA
>JBJSXI010000046.1:0-12248 GCA_046086305.1 Ilumatobacteraceae bacterium | reverse complement strand
AGCGCAGCGATCTGCTGAGCGCGAACGGCGGCATCTTCGCACCGCAGGGTCGCGCGCTGAACGACAACGCCCGTCGCGACGTGAAGGTGCTGGTCGTCGGGAACCCGGCGAACACCAATGCCCTGATCGCCCAGCAGAACGCGCCGGATCTCGACCCGAGATGTTTCACGGCGATGACCAGACTCGATCACAACCGGGCGATCAGCCAGCTCGCCGGGCGTGTGGGTTCGTCGGTCACCGACGTCACCAACATGACGATCTGGGGGAACCACTCGGTCACCCAGTACCCCGATCTGTTCCATGCCAAGGTGGGCGGCAAGAACGCGTACGAACTCGTCGGTGACCACCAGTGGTACATCGACACCTACATCCCGACGGTTGCCAAGCGGGGCGCGGCGATCATCGAAGCTCGCGGCGCATCGTCGGCTGCCTCGGCGGCCAACGCAGCGATCGACCATGTGCGGTCGTGGGTGTCGGGGACGCCATCGGGTGACTGGGTCAGCATGGCGGTGCCTTCCGACGGGTCGTACGGGGTGCCGGCCGGTCTGATCAGCAGCTTCCCGTGCACCTGTGCAGATGGGCGCTACACCATCGTCGGTGGGCTCGACATCGACGAGTTCAGCCGCGGTCGGATCGATGCGAGCGCCGCAGAACTCGCCGACGAGCGTGACGCAGTGCGTGCACTCGGCCTGATCTGAGTCGACAGGTCGATCGATCTGGCAGGATCGGTCCATGCCGATCCACATCCGTGCCGAATCGTCCGACTACGCGCCAGCCGTCCTCGTGCCGGGTGATCCCCGGCGGGCCCGTTACATCGCCGAGCACGTCTTCGATCCCGGTGCACGACTCGTCAACGAAGAACGCGGGGCACTGGGGTTCACGGGCACGTATCGGGGCTCGCCGATCAGTGTGCAGGCGGTCGGGATGGGCTGTGCGAGTGCAGCGATCTACTACAGCGAATTGATCCAACTCGGCGCGACCCGACTCATCCGGGTCGGGACGGCCGGCGGTCTGGCCGATGGGCTGCGGATGGCCGACACGGTCGTTGCCGTGAGTGCGACCGCCGACGATCCGATGGTGGCCCAACTGACCGATGGTGAGGCGCATGCGCCGACGGCGACGTACTGGCTTGTCGAGCGCGCGGCGGCGTTGGCCCGCGAGCAGGGCGCGCGGGTGCACGTCGGCCCGATCGTCTCATCGGCGCTGTTCTACGACCCCCGTGTGGGGATCATGCAACGGTGGAAGGCGCGCGGGCATCTCGCCGTCGAGATGGAGGCTGCCGTGCTCTACACGCTCGGCGCGATCCACGGGATCGAGACCCTCTGTGTTGCGACGATTAGCGACATCATCGGCGAGACCGGCGCCGAACGGATCAGCGACGAGGAGTTGCGCGCCGGAGTCGATCGGATGATGACGGTCGCGTGCGCAACGGCGATCTCCTGACGACGTCAGCGGCAGGCTGCGCCCCGGCTGCTCGTCACGTGTAGTCGGTGCGTGCACGCACGGCGCGGAACACCGCGTCGAGCGCGCCGAACACCGGTTGGGCGCCGATGAGCGCCTGCTGATCGCCGGTGAGACGGATACGTCCTTCGATGAACGCCTTCTGGGCATTCATCGAACCGGTGGCGACGGCGACCGCAGTCTCCCACGACTGCTCCATCCGCACGTCCTCGACCTCGGCCGGGCCCGCACCGACACTGGCGACACCATCGCGCACCGACAGGTGGTACGTGACGGTGCCCTCGGGGCTGTCGGTGACGATCTGGGTGACGCCGATCGTGTGATCGGTCGCGAGGGCGCGCAGCGTGTCATCGGCAGCGACGGCGGCGGCCACGGCATCGATCCAGTCGAGACTGAGATAGCGGATCACCCCCATAGTCTGGCCCGATGTGGGCCGTTGCCGACGAGTCCCGCCACCCGGACGTCGACTGTGAGGCCTGGTGGTGGTGGGGGTGGGACGACACGGCCACGACCGGCCTGTTCGTCGGGCTCGAACTGCGTGGCCGACGCTTCGACTACTGGGCGGGGCTCGTGCGGCCCGGTGCGCCGTACCTCTACGTGGAGGAGCTCGACGGCACCGGCTTGCGAAGCGACCTCGAGATCAAGCCGCCCGAGATGTGGGCAGGGCACACGTGTGACGTGCCCTTTCGTCAGTGGAGCCTCGGCAACGAGGCCCATGGCGTGCTGCTCGACGACCCTGACGATGCACTCGAGCGTCCCTATGGGCACCGTGTGCCGGTGACATTCGACGTCGAGTGGTACGCCGCGTCGGATCCGCAGCCCATCGACGGGGGATACGCGCAGATGGGTGAGATCGATGCACGGATCGAACTGACCGAGGGGATCCTCGCGCTGCGCGGTCCTGCGCGCCGCGTGCACGTCTGGGGGATGGCGTACCTCCCGGCCGACGAACCCGTTGGTTCGGCAGGGGTGCGGGCGCCGTACCGGCGTCACGACGGCAACTCGGTCGAGCAGACGCTCACCGCTGCGGGCTGGTCGGCGCGGCTGCGGCGGTCAGGGTTGGCGTGACTGGCCGGGCGGGGTGCCGACCAGGCGGGTGGCCACGGTGCCGGGTGGGGCACCGGGCACGGCGTCACCGACGGTCGGGGACGGGCGTCCGCCACGACGGCGACGGCGCCACCGGAGCCGCCGGCTGACGAAGGTCCACACGACAGCGAGGAGGGCGAGGAGCGCGAGGAACGGCGCCGAGTAGCCGAGCGACAGCAGCGCCCATACCAGCGCGGCGACGAAGGCTTCCCAGCCCTTGGCGAAGGCATTCCCGATGTCGCCGAGCACGCCTCGGTCGGTGGCTGCCTCGTCGACCTCGATCAGCGACACCGTGACGGTGGCGAGGGCAACCAATTGTGCAACCTCGGCCTTGGCGGCGCGGAGTTGCTCGAGCCGCGTCTGACGGTTCGTCAATTCGGTCTCGAGGGCGATGATGTCGGGGATGTTCGTCGCCGCCTCGAGCAGGGCGGTCACCCGCTCGACACTGATCTCGGCCTGACGGATCTGGGCGTCGAGATCGGTGATCTGCGAGGTCACGTCCTCGGCCGAACCGGTGAGCGCGGCGAGGATGCCGACAGCCGGGTCGAGGCCGGTGATGAACGGCTCGACATCCTCGGGCGGGAGCCGGAACTCGAGCTGGCCGCTGTCCCTGTCACCCGTGAGGTCGACGTAGCTACCCGAGAGCTGACCGTTGTTGATCCGCGCGAGTTCGATCGTCCGCTCGACGGCGTCGGTCACATCGTCGACCTCGATGGTCGCCTGCATGCGCACGATCAGCTGTCGACCGTCGGCCGGGAACTCGGGCACGACGATCGAGCCGTCACCATCGCTCGATCCGCCGCCGTCGACGGGGGCCTCGCCGGGGCGCGACGAGCCGTCCGAGGACTCGTCGCTGCCGCCCATCGAGCAGCCGGCGACGAGCAGCAGCGACGCAACGAGAGCAGCGGCAACACGCTTCATGGCCATGTGACGCTCCTTGTCAAGCTCGGGTTCCCCGACGTCGAGGTCGGGTTCCCCGATGTGTTCTGGTCGTGGCCGAACGGTCGGTGCCGGCGGATCAGCCGGCAGCGATCGAGGTCGTCCGGCGACTGCTGAAGATGATCGAGCCGATGAGCACGGCGAGGGCCGCGGCGGCGATGCTGAACCGTGCGCCGTCGTTGTCCTGGAGGGTGATGATCGCCGGCAGCACGAGCAGGCTGACCAGGTTCATCACCTTGATCAGCGGGTTGAGAGCCGGGCCGGCGGTGTCCTTGAACGGATCACCCACGGTGTCACCGATCACGGCCGCCTTGTGGGCTTCGCTGCCCTTGCCGCCGTGGTGGCCGTCCTCGATGTACTTCTTGGCGTTGTCCCACGCACCACCGGCGTTGCTGAGGTAGTTGGCGAGGAGCTGGCCCACGAGGATGACAGCCGCAGAGAATGCGCCGAGCGCCTTCCAGTCGATGCCGAACCCGATGACGACCGGGGTGAGCACCGCGAGAAGGGCGGGAGTGGTGAGTTCGCGCAGCGACGCAGCGGTGCAGATGTCGATCACCGGTGCGTAGTCGGGCTCCTTCTCGCCACGCATGATCTTGCCGTCCGCGAACTGCTTGCGGACCTCCTGCACCACGACGCCCGCGGTGCGGCCGACGGCGCGGATGGCGAGGGCCGAGAAGAGGAACGGCGTTGCGCCGCCGATGAGCAGACCGATGAAGATCTTCGGGTCGGCGACGTTGATGGCCAACTCGGGGATCTTGAACACGCCGTCGGCGAGGTTCTCGGCGACGATCCCGAGCTCGGCGCCGGCGATCTCGATGAAGCTGGCGAACAGTGCCACTGCGGCAATGACGGCCGAACCGATGGCGAACCCCTTGGTGACGGCCTTGGTGGTGTTGCCGACCGCATCGAGGCTGACCATGATCTTCTGCGGTTCACCGTGGAACTCGCCGCTCATCTCGGCGATGCCCGCTGCGTTGTCGCTGACCGGGCCGAAGGTGTCCTCGCTGACGATGACACCCGTGGTGGCGAGCATGCCCATACCGGTCAGGGCGACGAGGTAGAGCGAGAAGGTGAGGTTGCCGCCGCCGAGGCCGAGGGCGACGCCGATGGCGATCGCAATGGCGACCACCGCGTAGACCGAGCTCTCGAGTCCCGAGGAGGTGCCGCTCAGGACAACTGTGGCCGGGCCGGTCTCGGCCGACTCGGCGATCTCCTGCACCGGGGTGAAGTGTGTGCCTGTGTAGTACTCGGTGAGACGACTGACCAGTTGGGCGAGGACGAGGCCGATGGCCACCGCGCCGAACACCCTCCAGCCGGCGCCGCTCATCGGCTGCGCGCCGCCACCGTCGACGCCCTGCGCATTGCCGACATACACGAGGGCGACGATGAGGGTGCCGATGAGTGTGAGGACACCGGCGACGAGGAAGCCCCGGTTGATCGGGCGCAGGGGATTGGTCTCGTTGGGGCCGGCCTTCACTGCGAACACCCCGGCAATGCTGGCCACCACACCGATCGCCCGTGCCGCGAGCGGGAACACGAGACCGAGGGCCGGGTTGAGGCCGATGCTGTTGAACGCCGCGACACCGAGGATGATCGACGCGACGAGTGTGACCTCGTAGCTCTCGAACAGGTCGGCGGCCATGCCGGCGCAGTCGCCGACGTTGTCGCCCACGTTGTCGGCGATGGTCGCCGGGTTGCGCGGATCGTCCTCGGGGATACCTGCCTCCACCTTGCCGACGAGATCGGCGCCGACGTCGGCTGCCTTGGTGAAGATGCCGCCACCGACGCGCAGGAACAGTGCGAGCAGCGATCCGCCGAAGCCGAAGCCGACGAGGATCACCGACGAGGTGTTCTGGAACACCATGATGATCAACGTCGCGCCGAGCAGTCCGAGCCCGACGGTGAACATGCCGGCGATGCCACCGGTGCGGAAGGCGACGGTGAGCGCCTTGGGCATGCTGCCCGACAGGGCGGCAGCAGCCGTCCGCACGTTGCCGCGGGTGGCGAGGGTCATGCCGATATAGCCGGTGAGACCCGACGCGAGGCAGCCGAGCAGGAACGCGACCGTGCGCCATAGTCCCGACTGGACGACGCTGAGTGCCTCGGTCCCGTCGGGCTTCTTGATCGCGGTCGAGGTGACCCACACGATGATCGCGAGCGGCACGAGGATGACGGCGATCGTCTTGAACTGCCGCTTCAGGTAGGCCAACGCGCCCTCCTGGATCGCGCGGGCGATCTCCTGCATGCGAGGTGACCCCGCGTCGGCGGAGAGCACCGAGCGCATGAGACCGAAGCCGACAGCGATGGCGAGCAGGGCGGCAGCCGCCGACAGGAGCAGCACCGCCCACTCCCCACCCTTGAGCTCGAATACCTGGTAGCCGCCTTCGGCGGCGATCAATGCTGGCACCGGTGGTCTCCGGGGTGTGAGGGCGCGGGAACACACCCGCGCGACTGGACAGACATCAGGAGTGTATTGATTCGGCCCGACCCCGACGAACTCTTCGGTGTCGGAGGTCACCACCCGGTGTCTGCGGCATGTCCGGGGCGGAGTTCACCGCCAGCGATCACGAGGGCTACGGTTCGGCTCGACCCTCGTCCCGTCCTCGAAAGGCCGTCTCCCGATGGCACAGGCAACACAGTCCCGCCCGCCGGTGAGCGGCACGGCGGTCGCTCCGAAGAAGCGACGGCGCTTTTTCCTGCTCGACCTCTACGGCACCGCCGTGGGCAAGAAGTACGCGATGGCGATCACCGGCATCATGCTGATCGGCTTCGTGATCGCCCACATGGTGGGCAACCTGAAGATGTATCTCGGCGCCGAGGAGTTCGACCACTACGCCGAATTCCTGCGCGAACTGCTCGTCCCGATCCTGCCGCACACCGTGGCGCTGTGGATCCTGCGCATCGGCCTGCTCGTCGCAGTCGGTGTCCACATCCACGCTGCGTACGGGCTCACCGTGTTGAACCGACGGGCCCGCGGCGTCAAGTACCAGAGTCCGCGCGACTACCAGATCGCCTCGTTCGCCAGTCGGACGATGCGCTGGACGGGGATCATCGTTGCCCTGTTCGTGCTGTGGCACCTCGCCGACCTCACATGGGGGTTCGCCAACGCCGTCGGCACCGACGGCGAGTTCGTGCGCGGCGAGGCGTACAACAACGTCGTGCGCAGCTTCCAGCGGGTGCCGGTGGCGGTCCTCTACATCGTCGCCAATCTGGCGCTCGGCACCCATCTGTTCCACGGCACGTGGAGCCTCTTCCAGTCGATGGGCTGGAACAATCCGCGTTTCGGGCGGCTTCGTCGCCCGCTCGCAGTCACCGTCGCCACCGTCGTGGTGGTCGGCAACGTCAGCTTCCCGGTGGCAGTGCTCGCCGGCATCGTGGGGTGAACGACTCATGACCGACACGGCTCTGCGTACCTTCGACTCGAAGATCCCCTCGGGCCCCCTCGCCGACAAGTGGTCGACCTACAAGTCGGACATGAAGCTGGTGAACCCGAACAACAAGCGCAAGTTCAAGGTGCTCGTCGTCGGGACGGGCCTCGCCGGTGCCTCGGCGGCCGCGACGCTCGCCGAGCTGGGCTATCAGGTGGAGGCGTTCACCTTCCATGATTCGCCGCGTCGGGCCCACAGCATTGCGGCTCAGGGTGGCATCAATGCGGCGAAGAACTACCGCGGCGATGGCGACAGCGTCCACCGACTCTTCTACGACACGATCAAGGGCGGAGACTTCCGCTCTCGTGAGGCGAACGTCCATCGTCTGGCCGAGGTGAGCGTCGACATCATCGACCAGATGGTGGCCCAGGGGGTGCCCTTCGCCCGCGAGTACGGGGGTCTGCTCGACAACCGCAGCTTCGGTGGCGCTCAGGTGAGCCGCACGTTCTACGCCCGTGGCCAGACGGGCCAGCAGTTGCTGCTCGGTGCGTACCAGCAGTTGGCCCGCCAGATCGGTCTCGGCAACGTCACGCTCTGGAACCGCACCGAACTCGTCGATGTCGTCACCATCGACGGGCGCGCTGCCGGCATCGTCACGCGCGATCTCGTCACCGGTGAGATCCGCTCGCATGCCGGCCACGCGGTCGTGCTGTGCACGGGTGGCTACGGCAACGTCTTCTTCCTGTCGACCAATGCCATGGCGTGCAACGTCACCGCGGCCTGGCGGGCCCACCGCAAGGGTGCCCTGTTCGCCAACCCCTGCTACACCCAGATCCACCCGACATGCATCCCGCAGTCCGACGAGTTCCAGTCGAAGCTCATCTTGGTGAGCGAGAGCCTGCGCAACGACGGTCGGGTGGGGGTGCCGGCGCGCGCCGGCGACGATCGTCCGGCGCACGAGATTCCCGAGGACGAACGCGACTACCTGCTCGAGCGGCTGTATCCCAGCTTCGGCAACCTCGCGCCGCGCGACATCTCGTCGCGTGCCGCCAAGCGCGCCGTCGACAGCGGCCACGGCGTCGGCCCGCTGCACAACGGCGTCTAACGCGACTTCTCGGCAGCGATCGGCCGGCTCGGCCGGAACGTCGTTGCCGAGCGGTACGGGAACCTGTTCGAGATGTACCAGCGGATCACCGGCGAGAACCCCTACGACGTCCCCATGCGCATCTACCCGGCGAGCCACTACACGATGGGTGGTCTGTGGGTCGACTACGAGTTGATGACCTCCGTGCCGGGTCTGTACGCGGCCGGGGAGGCGAACTTCAGCGACCACGGTGCGAACCGACTCGGTGCCTCGGCACTCATGCAGGGCCTCGCCGACGGCTACTTCGTGCTGCCCTACACGATCGGCAACTACCTCGCGCCGATGCTCAACAAGTCGATCCCCGGAACGGATCACCCCGAGTTCGTGGCGGCCGAGCAGGGGGCCCGCGATCGGTACCGCCGCTACCTCGAGGTGAAGGGCAGGCGATCACCCGACTGGTTCCACCGCGAACTCGGCAAGGTCATCTGGGACTTCTGCGGGATGGAGCGCTCGCGCGAGGGGCTCGACAAGGCGTTGTCGGAACTGCCGGCCCTCTACCACGAGTTCCAGACCGACCTGCGGGTGACGGGAAGCGGCGAGGGCCTCAACCAGACGCTCGAGAAGGCTGGCCGGGTCGACGACTTCTTCCAGCTCGGCATGCTCATGTGCCGCGACGCACTCGAGCGCGAGGAGAGCTGCGGCGGTCACTTCCGTGTCGAGTACCAGGACGACGAGGGCGAGGCGCAGCGCGACGACGAGCGGTTCGCCCATGTCGCCGCGTGGGAGTGGACGGGTGATCCGATGACATCGGTGCGCCACCAAGAGGACCTGCAGTTCGAAGTCATCCATCTGGCGAAGCGGAGCTACAAGTGAGTCACTTCCTCGAGCACCTCACCTTGAAGGTCTGGCGGCAGGCCGGCCCCGACGACGTCGGTCACTTCGAGACCTACGAGATCGATCGCATCAGTGACGAGGCCTCGTTCCTCGAGATGCTCGACGTCCTCAACGAGCGGCTCATCGCAGAGGGCAAGGAAGCCGTCGTGTTCGATCACGACTGTCGCGAGGGCATCTGCGGTACGTGCTCGCTGATGATCGACGGCCAGGCCCACGGACCCCAGCGCGGAACGGCGACCTGCCAGCTCCACATGCGCACGTTCCACAGCGGCGACACGATCGTGATCGAGCCGTGGCGGGCGACGGCGTTCCCGGTCGTGAAGGATCTGATGGTCGACCGTTCGGCGTTCGACCGGATCGTCGAGGCCGGCGGGTTCATCACCGCGCAGACGGGCGGGGCACCCGACGCCAATCTCATCCCGGTGCCCAAGCCGGTTGCGGATGCGGCGATGGATGCGGCCGAGTGCATCGGCTGCGGGGCGTGTGTGGCGGCATGTCCGAACGGTGCGGCGAACCTGTTCACCGCCGCCAAGGTGAGTCATCTCAACCTGCTGCCGCAGGGCCAGCCCGAGCGGTGGCATCGAGTCGAGGCGATGGTCGAGACGATGGACGAGTACTTCGGTTCGTGTACGAACCACGGTGAGTGCGAGGCCGCCTGCCCGAAGAGCATCAGCATCGACTTCATCGCCCTCATGCACCGCGACTACCGCACGGCGAAGTTCAAGAACCGCAAGCTGATCAGCCAGATCTGAGCCGGTCGGCGCCGGTCACGACTCGACGATCTGGCCTGCGTAGCGGTTCGTCGCGGCGAGCTCGGCGTGTTCGAGCGTGAGATCGAGCTGGATCGGGCCGACGGCGTCCGGTGTGACGAAGCGAACGGCGCCGACCCGGACACAACCATCGGGCGGGACACTGCCACTCCACGACCAGCGGTGCTCACCTCCGGGCCATCGCAGGACCGCTGAGCAGACGAGGTCGTCGAGCGGTCGGCGGAGATCGCTCACCACGTGGACGTCGAGGGTGACGGCCGAACCGACGACGAGTCGGTCGGGGAGTCGTTCGGCGACGACGATCACCGGTCGGCAAGCATCGACCACGTGGCGCAGTGCGGCCTTCGGACGATGGTCGTGGTCGATGACGCTCGTCGACACCGCAGGGCCGGGGTCGTTCCAGCGCTCGATGCAGAACCCCCCGGTCGGGTGGTACTTCAAGCGGCGCAGCGATTCGATGTGGTGACGCAGCAACTCGGCCTGATACTGCTGGGTCGCATCGCGCCATGACTCGAACGACACATGGTCTGCGCGAGGAGTGTGCGCCTCGAGACGAGTGATATCGAGGCCGTGGTGGTCGCGTAGGTGGTCCCAGTCGAGGTCGGGCCATCGGGTCGGCGACATGAAGTCCGCCGAGGTGGGCACGGCTGCTGCGCCGAATGCGCCGACGAAGCGGACCATGCGCGGCATCGCCGCAGCGAAGGCATCGAGGTCGCGGAACTGGCCGTACTCCCATCCGAACCACAGATGGCCATCGGTCCCCTCGAGTGTCGGGGGCTGGGGCGGCACGCCGCTGTGGGCGATGGCCGGTCGCGTCTCGTCGGCGGCCTCGAGTGTGCGGCGTGCCCAGCGATCGAGGACGAGGCTGTTCCACGTCGGCACATGCTGACGGGCCAACCGGCCGACCAGTGAGGGCGGCCGGCGAGCCGGCTCGTCGGGTTCGTCGTGCGCGCACCACAGGACGATCGACGGGTGGTGTCCGAGTGCATCGACCATCTCCCGTGCCTGGCGCAGCACCTGACGCCGCGCAGTGCGTGCCACGGAGTGGACGAGGGGAAGCTCCTGCCACACGAGCATGCCTGCCTCGTCGGCGGCGTCGTACAGCTCGCGGCGCGCCACATGGCCGGCCACACGGAGCAGATCGAGTCCGGCATCGCGAGCAGACGCGACGATGCCCGCCACATCAGCCGGATCGGTGGCCGCGAGGGAGGCGCCGCTCGGCGCGACGACTGCGCCCTTTGCGAAGAGTCGTTCACCGTTGATCGAGAACACCCACTCCTGCAGCGCAACCTCGCGCAGGCCCGTGCGCACACGGCGGTGGTCGCTCACGGCGCCCTCGACGAGCACCTCGACGACGACCTCGGTGAGCGGCTGTGCACCAAGACTCCACGGCCACCACAGCTGTGGATCGGCGACGTCGACATCCCATGAGACCTCGTTGATGCCGGCGGCGAGGCTGCGTGACTGCTCGGCAATCGTCGCGCCGTCGACGACAGTGCGGATCGTCACCGGGCGCGGTCCGACCACGTCGATGCGCGCGTGCAGGCGAAGATGGGCGCGCGCATCATTGGCGTCGCGGCACAGCACCCGGAGCCGGTCGAGTCGGGCAGGACCCGTCGACTCGATGCGCACCGGACGCCAGAGTCCGCCCGGATTCGAGGCCGGATCGATCCCCGATGTTCGCTGGAGCGCGCCGGTGAGCGTGCGCCGGAGGCCCGGACCCGACGGGCAGGTCACCTCGACTGCGAGGACATGGTCGTCGCCGAGCCGGGCGAGCGAGGTGATGTCGAAGCTGTGTGGGAAGAAGTAACCCTCCGGGTCACCGAGGTAGGCGCCGTCGAGCCAGACGTCGGCCTGGTAGAGGACACCTTCGAGGGTCACGAAGCGGCGTTCACCATCTCCGGGTGGTTCGAGATGGAACCGACGCCGGTACATGACGGGCCCGTTCGACGTGGCGAACTCGGGGTGATCGCGCCAGTGTCCGGGGACGTCGAGCTGTGTCCACGTCGAGTCGTCCACGTCGAGCCCGATGCCGTCGCGGCGGACATCGTCGTCGGCCACGCGCACCGACCACGGTCCGTCGAGTTGCACGTCTCGGAGCGTAGAGGCGGTCGCGGGGACGCTGCGCGCAGGGTGCGGCTATGGTCGGCGCATGGTGGCACGGCCGAGCACAGTGGGTGAGTTGAGGGCGTCAGGCTGGGTATCGGTCCCGGTCAAGGAGGAGATCCGCCGCAACGCCGTGGCTCGCATCGTGGCCGGTGAACCACTCTTCGACGGTGTGCTCGGGTACGAGGACACGGTGATGCCCCAGCTCGAGAACGCCCTGCTCGCTGGTCACGACGTGATCTTCCTCGGCGAACGTGGACAGGCCAAGACGCGCATGATCCGCTCGCTCGTCGGCCTGCTCGACGAGTACCTCCCCATCATCGCCGGCAGTGAGATCAACGACGATCCGTATGCGCCGGTGAGCCGACAGGCGCGCGATCTGGTCGCCGAACACGGTGATGACACACCCATCCAGTGGATTCATCGCGAGCAGCGCTTCGGCGAGAAACTCGCCACCCCCGACACATCGATCGCCGACCTCATCGGCGAGGTCGATCCGATCAAGGTGGCCGAGGGCCGGTACCTCAGTGACGAACTGAC
>JBJSXI010000045.1:0-8763 GCA_046086305.1 Ilumatobacteraceae bacterium | reverse complement strand
CGCGTCGGCGTCGCGCGATCCGGCCCGTCGATCCCCGTGCCGCAGGGGACACGACTCGACCGCGTCCTGCAGGAAGTCCGCGGATGACCACGTTCTTCGACACGAGCGCCACATTGGCGCTCCAACTCGACGTTCCCGCACGGCGGGTTGCGCAGGACGCGCTGGACGAGCGGACATGCGTGAGCGCGCTCGCGCTCACCGAGTCACTCGGGGCCGTGCCCCGAGTGACCGACGAACCGATGCTCCGGAGCGATCTCGAGGACGCGCTGCGACTGCAGTGGGATCGATTCGCAGTGGTGCCGGTCGACCAGGCTTGCCTCGACCGAGCTGCACATCTGCTCGCCTCCCAGCCACTGCGGGTCAGCGACGCGATCCACCTCGCCGCCGCCGACCGCCTCCCCCGACCGGTGCGCTTCGTCACCTTCGACCCCGGACAGATCCCGGTCGCACTCTCCCTCGGGTTCGAGGTCGTCAGCATCTGACCGAGGGCGCCCCGAGTGGCCGCCGGCCGACCGGTGGCTAGGTTGCTCGTGTGGCGACGCTGCACTGGAGCGACAGTCGACTCGAGGTCCACCGGATCGTGGTCGGGCCGTACGACAACAACGTGTTCGTCGTGCGCTGCCGACAAACCGGCGAGGCCGTCCTCATCGATGCCGCGAACGAACACGAGCGGCTCCTCGAGTTGTGCCGTGCACTCAGTGTGCGACGGGTGCTCGAGACACACGGCCACTGGGACCACATCCAAGCCGTGCCCGCCCTGCGGGAGGCGGGGTACGAGGTCGCGGTGACGAGCCTCGACGCCCCTCGCCTTGCCGAGGTCGGCTACGACGTCCTCCTCGACGACGCCGAGGTGATCGAGGTCGGTCGACTCCGACTCCACGCGCTCCACACCCCGGGACACACCGAAGGCTCGATCTGCTTCCGGGTGGGCGGGGCGCCGCTGCTATTCTCGGGCGACACGCTGTTCCCCGGCGGCCCGGGTGCGACCTCGTTCGAAGGCGGCGACTTCACGACCATCATCACCTCGATCGACCGCCACCTGTTCACCCTGCCGGCCGAGACCGTCGTCCTTCCCGGACACGGCGCCGACACGACGATCGGGGCCGAACGTCCGCACCTCGAGGCCTGGATCGAGCGAGGCTGGTGACCCCGGCCGGGTTTCCACTATCCCGATAGTGGAAATACACTGGCGACGTGAATGCGTTCTTCCAGGTCGCCGATCTCCATGCCCGGCCCGTCACCGACGAGGGCGATGCACCGGAGATCCTCCGGGGGCTGAACCTCGAGGTCAACGCCGGCGAGGTCCATGCGATCATGGGGCCCAACGGCTCGGGGAAGAGCACACTCGCCAGCACCCTGCTCGCGAGCCCCGAGTACGAAGTGACCGGCGGGCGCATCCTCTACAAGGGCGACGACATCACCGACTGGCCCACCGACGTCCGCGCCAAGCAGGGGATCTTCCTCGCCTTCCAGTACCCCCAAGAGATCCCGGGTGTCAGCGTGATCCAGTTCCTCCGCCAGGCGCTTTCGGCACGTCGGGGCATCGACCTCAGTGTGCTCGAGCTTCGCCTCGCGACGATGGAGTGGATGCGACGCCTGGGGATGGACGGCTCGTTCGTCGACCGGTACCTGAATGAGGGGTTCAGCGGTGGCGAGAAGAAGCGCAACGAAGTGATGCAGATGGCGATCCTCGAGCCCGACCTCGCCGTGCTCGACGAGACCGACTCGGGACTCGACATCGATGCACTCCGGATCGTCGCCCGTGGCATCCGCGAGATCCGCACTGATCGACCGTCGATGGCGGTCGTGCTGATCACCCATTACCAGCGACTGCTCGACGAGCTGCAACCCGATCACGTCCACATCATGATCGACGGGCGGATCGTGGCGTCGGGAGGAATGGAACTCGCGTCGCGACTCGAGCGCGACGGGTACGAGGCGTTCCGGTGACGACCGCGCTCGACGGACGGACCCTCGCCGCCGACTTCCCCGCTCTCCAGCGAACGATCGGCGGACGACGCCTCGTCTATCTCGACTCAGCGAACACGGCGCAGAAGCCGCGCCCGGTCATCAATGCGATGACCTCGTTCCTCGAGCACGGGTATGGGCCGATCAACCGCGGCGCATACACCCTCGCCGCCGAGGCCACGGAACGCTTCGAACAGGCACGAGGTGCCGTGCAGCGATTCATCAACGCTCGCCGCGCCCACGAGATCGTATTCACCAAGAACGCGACCGAGAGCATGAACCTCATCGTGCGGTCGTGGGGTCGGGCGAACCTTCGTAGCGGCGATGCGGTGGTCCTGACCCACATGGAGCACCACGCCAACATCGTGCCGTGGCAGATGCTCGCTGCCGAGACCGGTATCGAGATCCGCTGGATCCCTCTCACATCCGACGGACAGCTCGACCTCACGGATCTCACCCGCACGCTCGACGGCGCCAAGGCATTGTCCTTCACCGCAATGAGCAACGTGCTCGGCACCGTCACCCCGGTCGCTGCGCTGTGCACGGCTGCTCACGATGCCGGTGCCATCGCCATCGTCGACGGGTGCCAGTACGTCCCCCATCAGCCCACCGATGTGCAGGCATGGGGCGCAGACCTCGTCGCGTTCAGCGGCCACAAGATGTGCGGCCCATCGGGAGTGGGGGTGCTGTACGGCCGCGAGTCGGTGCTCGAGGCGATGCCCCCGTTCCTCGGCGGCGGCAACATGATCAGCGACGTCCGCCTCGACGGCTTCACCTGCGCCGAGTTGCCCGCGAAGTTCGAGGCCGGCACACCACCGATCGTCGAGGTGGTCGGTCTCGGTGCGGCGGTCGAGTACCTCGAAGGTGTCGGTATGGCCGCCGTGAGGGAGCACGAGGTCTCGCTCGCCCGTTACGCGATCGACACGCTGACCGAGCGCTTCGGCGACGATCTGACTCTGCACGGTCCGCGCAATGTCGAGACGCGCGGCGCAACCTTCAGTTTCGCCTTCAGAGGGATCCACCCACACGATCTCAGTCAGGTTCTCGACCAGCACAATGTCTGCGTGCGCGCCGGCCATCACTGTGCGAAGCCACTCATGCGGCTCCTCGGCGCCAACGCAACGGCCCGTGCAAGCCTCTATCTCTACAACGACACCGCCGACGTCGACGCCCTCGCCGACGCCCTCGACTCCGCGACCGACATCTTCGGTGCGTGACCACACCAGGAGCCCCGCCATGCCCGGCCTCGACGATCTGTACCGAGAGATCATCCTCGACCATCACCGCAACCCGCGGAACCGCGGGACTCTCGAGTGTCCACCTGCCCGCCATGCAGTTGGCCACAACCCGTTGTGCGGTGACGAGATCGAGGTGTTCTTGCAGGTGGAGGGTGGGACAGTGACCGAGGTGCGCATCGGCGGCTCGGGCTGCAGTATCTCGCAGAGTTCGGCGAGCATGATGAGCCAGGCGGTCAAGGGCAGATCGGTCGATGAGGTCCGTG
Source organism: Ilumatobacteraceae bacterium (assembly GCA_046086305.1). GTDB lineage: Bacteria > Actinomycetota > Acidimicrobiia > Acidimicrobiales > Ilumatobacteraceae > UBA668. Next base: position 5,294 of record JBJSXI010000045.1, on the reverse strand, counting down.
CCCTCGTCCGTCGCTTCAAGGGGATGATGAGCATTCCCGATGACGACGGCCACGAGATCGAACCCGACCCGTCGGTGAAGCTCGGCGACCTCGAGGCGCTCCAAGGTGTCGTGAAGTTTCCGGTTCGGATCAAGTGCGCCACACTCGCGTGGAACACCCTCCTCGACGCGCTCGCCGCCTCGTGAGTTCGTCCTCGGCTATCCGCATCATCGTCGACACCGATCCTGGGATCGACGATGCCATGGCGATCTTCTACGCCCTCGCGTCGCCAGAGGTCGACGTCGTGGGACTCACGACCGTCTTCGGCAACGCCCATGTCGATGTGTGCACCGACAACGCACTCAGGATTCTCGACATCGCAGGCCGCCACGACATCCCGGTTGCTCGTGGCGCCGCACGGCCTCTGGCGATGCCGTATCGCGGCCCGGCCGACTTCGTCCACGGCGCCAATGGACTCGGCGATGTCGCTCTTCCTGCAGTCACCCGAAACATTGCCGCGCTGGATGCTGCGCACTTCATCATCGAGGCGACGCGAGCCGAGCCCGGCGCGATCACCTTGGTCCCGATCGGACCACTCACCAACATCGCACTCGCCATGCTCATCGATCCCGACCTTCCTCGCCGCCTCGCAGGGATCGTCCTGATGGGCGGCAACGCCTTCGTTCCCGGCAATGCATCACCTGCGGCGGAGGCGAACATCCTCAACGATCCCGAGGCTGCCGATCTGGTCTTCGGTGCGCAGTGCCCGATCGTGATGTGTGGACTCGACGTGACGGAGTCGACGATCATGACGTCGGAACAGATCGCATCGATCGACCCACGCTCGTCGGCGCGTGCCGAGTTCGCAGCGCGCATCCTTCCCTCGTACCGCGACTTCCACCGCTCCCACGGCGGCCTCGACGGCATCCACGTGCACGACAGCACCTGCATCTCGTACCTCGTTGCGCCACACCTGTTCACGAGCGTCCGGCACCCCGTGCGCGTCGACACCGGGCACAGCGTCGGCCGAGGACGCACGTGGCCGTCGCTTCGCCACTCGCTGGCGACGGGGCCGTGGCACGACCGCCCTGATGTGACCATCCTCACCGGGGTCGACGCCGAAGCCGCCGTGGCACTCGAACTCGCACGACTCAGTGGTACCTGACGTATGCACGAGTTCTTCGACGACATCGTCCCGCATCCCGATGAGGTTGATCCATCGGAACAGTTGATCCACGAGCGTGCCTATGTCGTGCGCGCCTACCGGATCGACGCATCGACACTCCACCTCCGCGGCGCGATCCGCGACCAGAAGCCGCCCGGGCTCTACATCGCCGGCGACCCTGAACCGCTGACGGTGCACCACATGATCGTCGACCTCACGATCGCCGTTCCCCAGTTGGAGATCACTGCCGCTAGGGCCGTGATGGAGACCCATCCCCACCTGAGTTGCCCGCGGATCACCGACCACTACGAGAATCTCGTCGGTCTGTCGATCAGCAGGGGATTCACACACCGGATCCGTGAACTGTTCGGCGGACCCCGCGGCTGCACGCACACGACGGCGCTCCTGCAAGCCATGGCTCCCGTGGCCGTCCAGTCGTTGTGGTCGTTCCGCATCGCCGAGGCACGCCACGCCGGGCAACCGGTCGGGATCGGCGAGTCTGCCGAGGCGCGTGAACGGGCGCTACTCATGAATCTGAACACGTGCCATGTGTGGGCCGAGGATGGCGAGCAGATCTCGACCCTGCGCGCAGGCGGCGACATGGAGGTTCCTGTATGGATCATGCGTCGCTACGCAGAGCTCGGCATCGACACGTCGACGTGGTCGTGACCTGCTGACAGCCGAAGTACGGTCGGCTCATGGTCGCTGCGGTGATCTGGGTCGGTGCTGGCGCATGGATGGCGGTCATCGCACTCGTCGTGGGGCGGCGCTCGTCGCGTCTCGGGTGGTCGTCCGCCAGTCTCACCCGGGTGAGACGGATCACGCTGCTCGCCGCGATCGGCTGCACCGCAGTAGTGGGTGGTTCGTTGGCGGCAGACGTTGTCGGTGACGACGACGGCGCGGTTGCGGCGACCGCGAACTGGGCTCGGAACAACGGGCTTGGCTGGATCGTCGACCAACTCGAACGGTGGCGCTACTCAGAGCCACCGTCGTCAGAGCCGGCCGACGAGCTCGCGATCTCCCCGGTCTTCACGGTCGCGCCGTCGACCACATCTCGTCCGACAACGGCATCCCCGACGACCACCCCACCGACGAGTTCGGTGCCGACGACGACCGAGCCGCCGTTCGCGCCGTCGCCCCTCGCACCGCCCGTCACTCCTGCGCTCGAGGGCGAGGGGGTGTGGAGTCCCGTCGTCGGTCCCGGTGAGCCGCACATGCTCTGGGTGACCTCGATGCGTCCCCTTGTCGCGGCGCGCTCGGTGACGGCCACCTATGTGTACATCCGACCCGATCGCCTGCGCGCGGCCATGTACGCCGGAACCGAGCTCCCCGGGACCGCCGAGCTGACGGACGGCGCCGAATGGGAGCGCTACGCCCGCGTCGCTGAAGTCGACCGCCCATCGCTCGTCGCAGCGTTCAACGGCGGATTCCGCTTCGAGCACATCGAGGGCGGATACCTGAGCGAAGGACAGAAGATCGAGCCGCTCGCTGCGGGAGAAGCCGCCATTGCGATCGATCGCGCAGGGCGGATCACGATCGGCGAGTACGGCCGAGACCTGGTCGACGATGGGACCTGGGAGTCGATCCGTCAGACGAAGCCACTTCTCGTCGACAACGGCGTGTCCGGGACGACCGGCACCCGCGCGAATGCATGGGGCGTCGACTTCGGCGGTGTCATCTACGTGTTCCGGTCTGCGCTGTGCACACTCGCCAACGGCGACCTCATGTACGTCAGCGCCGGCGAGGTCGACGCTGCGATGCTCGCCGACATCCTCATCGCTGCAGGATGCCGAATGGCGATGCAACTCGACATCAACGGCACCTGGCCACAGTTCGCCGTCTATGACGGCTTCGGAACTGCCGATCGGTCGGGTGTGCTCGTCGACCGCCGGATGTCGAACGCGAACCGCTATCTCTCGGGATCCAAGAAGGACTTCTTCGCCCTGTTCCTTCGAACCTGACGCCCGTGCAGCGATGTGAGCTCAGTAGGTGACGGTGCGGTCGGCGGCGACCACGAGTTCGACCAACTTGGTGGGCGGGGCTGCCGTGAAGCCGAGCGTCTTCAGCCCGTCAGCCGAAAGACCGCGTCCCGCCGCCGACATTCCTGAGGCATAGAGCCCGGCCCCGCCGCCTCTCAGCGCAGCAAGGTGTTCGCCGACATGTCCAGTACCGATCCCACGCATCGCGTCGGCTGTCTCGGCGCGCAGCATCGACACTCCGTCGCCGGCGACGAACACGTCGACGGCGTGACCGTCGGCCAACGCAGTCGCCGCGACGAGCAATCCGAGTGCAGCCTTCGTCGGATTCTCGACCCCGGTCGTGATGTGAACCAACAGATGAGCCACTAGTCCCCCTCCCCCGTGGGTGCTCCATGATGAGCGCCACCTGTACTTTTGTTTACATTTCCGCCGTTCGCAAGGAAAAGCGACGCGCCGGGCAGCCCGACGGGCACACGGATTCGGGCGGCGCGCAATTCCCGCAGAGCGAAGCGGTGTCGTTCGAGATGCAGTGCGACACCCAGGACGAGCTCGACCGAATCTGGAATGCCCTCACCGTCGACGGTGGTCAAGAAGGCATGTGTGGCTGGTGTCGCGACAGGTTCGGCGTGAGTTGGCAGGTCGTTCCACGCCAACTCATCGAGCTCCTCGACCGCGACGACGGCGTCGCAGACCGCGTCTGGGCAGCGATGATGACGATGCAACGAATCGACCTCGCCACCCTCGAGGCGGCGGCCAGAGGCGAGGACGGGCCTCGGCCGTGACTCTCGTCGTCACTTCCTGAACGGATCAGTCCCAGCGCCGCACCGCGAGAAACGATGGCGATGTGTTCCGTGTCGTCGATGGTCTGCGCTCGATCGAGTTCGGCACACCCGGCGCTCACGACCGCCGTGCCGGAGAATGCCTCAACTGCGCAGGTGACGTAGGAGCCAGACCTCGGCCGCGACGCCCACCGCACCGACGAGCAGGAACGCGACGGCGCCGATCGTCGTCGCATCGCGGGTAGCCAGAACGACACCGCACGCGATCGCGGCACCGAGCACGACGATCGAGAAGATCGACGCGATGCGTTCGAGCCGTGTGAGATCGCGGTCGTAGCGGATCCCCGATGTGGTCGCACCCTCGGACATGAGCAGCGTGCCGAGCCATCGCACCGGGCTCGAGGACACGAAGAGCACCGCTGGTGCCCACACGACGAGCGTCGCTACAAGCCATCGCTCGGTGCCGGTATCGATGGTCTGCGACGACTCGACGGCGGCGGCCATCACGAACGTCGCCATCGTGGTGGCGAGCACCACGAGGAGGGCCTTGATGTACCGAAGCACGATGACCTGGACACGGATCACGTGACGGGCCATCCCGTACTCGACCTTGGCGACCTCGTCGACGAGGAGACGGTCCTTCACTCCGGCGATCAGCGTGAGGGCCACTGCTCGAGAGGCGTCGTCGTGCCGTCGGGATCGACGACCGTTGCCTGCTGTCGCAGCAGACCACCTCCGGTGATCCAGACGTTCGCCTCCTTGGCCTGGCGAAGAACCTGGTGTGCAGCCTGGCCGACGTCTGCCAGGTCGTCTCCGAGATGGTCCATCGCTCCGTCATCGAACGAGATCAGGTATCGCGGCACCCCCGAACCCTATTGCTCGAGATCGAGTCAGCACTCCGCAAATGGTCCGCCCGCAATTCAGGACTGGAGCGATCACTACCCCCAGGTCTGCCTCGTGGCCGAACGGCAGCGCAGCGCCGATGAGGTCTCAGCCTGTCACAGGCCGTTCTCTGCTCGATAGTGAGCAACGATGGCGCTCGCGTGACCATGCCCCATCGCATGGTCCGACTTCAACATGGCCACCATCTCCATGTGCCGTGACTCGGGCGGCATCTCGGCGAGGAGTGCCTTCCAATGCGAGATCGGTTTGCCGTACTTCTTCTCGATCGAGGGAAAGTACGACGCAGGACCAGTCACCTTCTCCGTACCCATCGAGCCGATGGTACAGCGCCGCAGGGTATTGCTCAGCTGCGCCTCAGGTCAGTGACCACCGCTCCACCGTCGCGCTCCAGATCATCCGGCGGGGTCGAGAACACATCGTTCCACGTGCCGGCCGCCGCCCACACGTCGTACTGCAGCAGGTTGGGGTCGATGAACACGCGCAGGTGCG
>JBJSXI010000044.1:0-84356 GCA_046086305.1 Ilumatobacteraceae bacterium | reverse complement strand
TGGATCAACTTCCCGTGGAGTGACCAGGAGCCGGTGGCGCGTCGCGAGTGGAACGTCCGCGACGCCTGAGTCAGTCGACGTCCTCGACGGCGCTCACCTCCGCGGCCATCGGGATCGAGGTGGAAGCACCGAGGCGGGTGGTCGAGATGGCGGCAGCCACGACTGCGCGACGGATCGCCTCGTCGAGTGATTCACCCCGACCAACTCCGGCGGCCAGGTAGCCGCAGAAGGTGTCACCTGCGCCGGTCGTATCGACTGGTGTCACACGATGCGCCGCGACATGTCGGCTGCCCGACGAGGTGATGAGATCGACGCCGTCGGCACCACGGGTGACGATGATCGTCGCCACCCCTCGGGAGAGGAGTCGCTCGACGCCACCCATCCGTGCCGCCTCTCCCTCGTTGGGAACGAGGATGTCGGTGAGTCCGAGCACCTCATCGGGCACCTCGAGCGCTGGTGCCGGGTTCAAGATGGTCAGCGCGCCGAGTTGCCGGGCCGCCGCGAACGCCGCACCCACGGTGGCCACCGGTACCTCGAGCTGCGCGAGGAGGACGCGGCACGGTGGCACCGACGCTGCGGTCACCTCGCGGTTGGCGCCGGGCGCAACGACGATGACGTTCTCGCCGTCGTCGGACACCGTGATGAGCGCTCGACCAGTCGCCTCCGCTGACGTGGCGAGCGACGATGTGTCGACGCCGTCATGGGTAAGGACGTCGCGAAGGTGAGCTCCCGCGCCATCGTCACCGACGGCGCCGACGAACGCCGTCCGGGCGCCGGCGCGAGCGGCGGCGATGGCCTGGTTGAGTCCCTTGCCGCCGGGGTACTCGCGGTAGTCGTGGCCGATCACGGTCTCGCCAGGGTGGGGGAGACGACCGGAGCGCACGACGAGGTCGAGATTCGCGCTCCCGACGACGCACACGTCGAAGCCCCGCAGGGCAGTCGACGCAGTCATCGGAACCTCAGCAGGGCGGCTGGATCGAGTCGCTCGAGTGCAGGGAGGTAGGTGGTCACGGTGTCATGCCGGAAGGTGGCGCACAGATCCGGTCGGAAGAATCGGGCGCCCTCGCGGACGACGTAGTTCAGCACGAAGAACCGGTAGACCTCGGGGAGGAAGAGCCGCTCCTCGGCACTCAATGGGTAGATCTCGGCGTAGGCATCGAGGAACTCGAGGAAATTCGGTTCGACGAGCGTGTGTGGGCCATAGGTGAACTGTGTCCGATCACCGGTCGTCGACGAGACACGAGAGAGGAAGTAGAAGTCGAGCATTCGGGGCTCGATCCGGAACCAGTCGTAGTCCCAGCGGCTGAACAGGGCGAACGAGCCGTCGCGCCGTGTGTCGACGGAGAAGTTGCCGAGGTTCCAGTCGATGAGTACAGGGATCTTCGGCCACTCGTCGTATCCGAGCGTGATCAACCGCTCGAGGAAGTCATGGGTGTGCTGCCAGAGCATCGTGATCGATTCGGGACCGAGATCGAAGTTCCCCGGTGCGAACGGGCTCTCGAGAAGCTCGAGGAGGTGGATCGCATCGCTCTTGATGGTCTTCGAACCGGCAGGCAGTTGCGGCGCGATCTCGGCGCAGGCGCGATGGAACTCGGCCATCTCCCGGCCGAGATTGCGGATCTGCCCGAGATCGAGCACGCGCGGCAGCGCATCGCGCCGTGGGACGTCGGTGTAGAAGACGGCCCACATGTGCCGGTCGTACCACGTGTAGAGGTGTCCGTCCTTGGTGAGGATCTCGGCGAGCATGCCGCCGAAGCGAGTCGGCCGGAGCAGACGTGCACACCTTGCGAGACGGTCGTGGTCTTCGTAGAAGAGGAAGTATGAGCCGTAGCTGGAGACCTTGCCGATCACCGTGGCTCCGTCGTCGAGGTGCACTCGATAGACGTGATTCGTGGAGACATCGGTGCTCACCTCGTCGACCGCAACGATCGAGCGCCCGTCGCCGTATCCGGCCCAGGCGGCATCGAGCGCGCTGCGGTGGACCGGGGACTCAGGCACGGGCCGAAGGCTAGGTCAGTCCACGTCGTCGGCGCAGAAGTTGCCCGCGGCGGTGCGATCACACACTCAGACGCGAAGGAACCAGCGCAGGCCGGCGACGAACCGGTCGACGTCGTCCTCGGTGGTGTCCCACGAGGTCATCCATCGCACCTGATGGCGGGTCGGATCCCACTCGTAGAAGAAGCACCACTCACTCAACGGGCCGATGATGTCGGCCGGAATACGTGGAAAGACGCTGTTGACGACCGGCGCAGCGTCGTATTCGATGCCGGGCAGCGTGCGGGACGACTCGTAGAGGCGCCGGGCCATCCGGTTGGCGTGATCGGCGCTACGCAGCCACAGGTCGTCGGTGAGCAGCGCCTCGAACTGCGCAGCGATGAACCGCATCTTGGATGACAACTGGTCGACCTGCTTGCGTACGAACGGCGCTCGGGTGGCGAGGTCTGCATCGAGGTAGACGACCGCTTCTCCGCCGAGGATGCCGGCCTTCGTGCCGCCGAATGTGACGACATCGACGCCCGCATCGACCGTGAACGCCCGCAGTGTCGCGATGTCCCCGCCGAGCGCGGCCGTGGCGTTGGCGATGCGGGCGCCGTCGAGGTGGACGCGCATGCCGAGGCGATGAGCGCTGTCGCAGAGTGCCGCCACCTCGTCGGCGGAGTACACGGTCCCGAGCTCGGTGCTCTGGGTGATCGAGACGACCGTGGGCTGCGCGTGGTGCTGCACGCCACGAAGGTGGGCGACCGATTCGAGGTGGGCCGGGGTCACCTTGGCGTCGGACGAGGGCTGGCAGAGCAGTTTCACGCCCGCGACACGTTCGGGTGCGCCGGTCTCGTCGACCGCGATGTGCGCCCACTCGCTGCACACGACGGCCTCGCCGGGGTGTGCGAGGGTCGCGAGGGCCATGACGTTGGCACCGGTGCCGTTGAGGACCAGATACGGCGCCGCACGTCCACCAAACAGGTCGTGGAGGAGATCGGTCGCTCGTGCGGTCCACGGATCGGCGCCGTAGGCGAGTGTGTGGCCGACATTGGCCGCGACGACGGCGTCCATCACCTCGGGAAGGGCGCCGGCCGAATTGTCGCTGGCGAACGAGCGCACAGGAGGGGGCGGGAGAGCGGTCACGCCCACAGTGTGCCGCTCGGTCAGTCGCCGAACACGGTCGTGATGATCCGCCCGCGTCGATCCGACGCGCTCGGGGCGAGATCTGCGACGACCATCGAGCGCTGGAGCCAGCGGTCGGTGCCGTCGTAGCGCGGTGAGAACGGCGTGCGTCCGTGAACGGCCACGAAGTTGTCGACCACGAGAACGTCACCACTCTCGAGGGCGACCGACGTGTGGTGACGGCGCACGGCCCGCCCGAGTTCGCGCAGCGACTCGTCGGCGTCGGCGTCGATGCCCACCATCAGATCCTCGTCGAACACGAGGGTCGGTTCGTCGACGGTGCCCTGGAGCACGGCCATCGGCTCGCCGAGCCGGTTCTGGCGGCCGTGCAGGTAACTCTCATCGACCGCCGTGCGGAACCGCGGTTGACGAAGGGTGCGCACCATCGACTCGGGTAGGTGGTCGAGTACCTCGAGGATCGACGACAGCGTCGTATGGGCGTCTGCGTCACCACGGAGGCAGGCGAGGAGCAGGTAGCGGGGCCGGTGAGGATGGAAGGCCGCCTCGGTGTGGAACATCAGGTCGATCTGCGACGACGTGCTGACCTGCCGGTCGGCACTCGCCCGCACCGGGACGATGTTCTGGACGACGTCACCGCCATGCTCGGGGAGGTAGCCGATCGGGTGACCGAGCACACTCGCGATCGTCAGCAGGGCGAACTCACTGGTCGCGTCCTTGGCCAGGTCGGCGGTCGGTGACTTGGGTGTGGCGGGCACATCGCCGAGATCGACGCCGCGCACCAGGAGTGCACCCGAGCGATGCGGCCGCACGGTGAACTCGGCGAGGGCGTCGTGCACGTGGGCGGGCAGTCGTCGGCCCTCCCGCAGTGCGGCGAGCAGGAAGTCGTCGCTCCCGACCGGAGTCGTCGGGGCGACGGGTCGCCATCCGTCGGCCTCGACGACGACCGGCGCGACATGGCCGGTCGGGGCGGTGCGGGTGGCGTGCATGGCGGATCCTCCGGGGGGCTGGAGAGAGTGGAATGTATGCTCCAGTATATGAGGCGATCGGAATGAACGCGCCAGTCCGGCTGGAGGACTAGGTTGACCACGGTGGGCGGCGTTGATGACCTCATCGCCTCGAATGCGGGGATGCTGACGGCCGCCGAGCGGCGCGTCGCCGAGGTGATCCTCGAGGCGCCCCAGACGGTGGCGTTCGGTACCGTGGCCGAGCTGGCCGCAGCAGCCGGTTCCGGGGTGGCGACCGTGGCCCGGCTGGCCGCCAAACTCGGCTTCGACGGCTACAGCGACCTCCAGGCTGCGGTGCGTGACGACCTCGCCCGGCAGTTGCGCCCGGCGGCCGAACGGATCCGCACCACGCCAGGGGCCGATGCCCTGAGCCAGCATCGCGCCGTCGAAGCAGCGAACGTCGAGGCAACCCTCGCCGAGTTGGACCTCGGCGTGCTCACCGCAGTCATCGAACGTCTCGCCGACGTCGGGCGCTCGGTCGCCGTCGTGGCCGCCGATGCGTCGGCAGGGGTGGCGCGCCAGTTCCTCGGGGAGCTCGGCGCGCTGCGGCCCGGTGTCGTGTCGATCGAGGGCAACGAGGTGGCAGTTGCTCGCGCCGTCGCGCTGCTCGAGCAGGGCGACACCCTCGTTGCGTTCGATCTGCGGCGCTACGACCGATGGGTCGTCGACACCGTGCGGCGAGCCGGCGAGCGGGGAGTGTGGCTCGTTGCGCTGACCGACAGTCGACTCTCGCCGCTCGCGATCGACGCGCACGCGGTCTTCACCGTCTCGGCCGGCGCGGTCGGTCCCTTCGACAGCCATGTGGGCACCCTGGCGTTGTGCAACGTCCTCGTCGCCGGCATCGCGGAGCGACTCCGCACAGGTGCCACCGAGCGACTCGGGCGGATCGAAGAGGCGTGGCGTACGTCGGGAGCACTCACCGACGGCTGATCGATCACCTCCGCCGCAGCGGACCCGCACTACCCTGTTTCGTCATGACGAAACGACCCACAGCGAGCGGGCAGGGAAGGTGTGCGTGGTGCCGGCGGGTGCTCGCGCCACAGCGGACCGGACGGCCACGGCGCTACTGCTCGCAGGCCTGTCGCCAGTGGCACTGGGTCGGTCGTCAGCGGGCGGCCGAGTTGGCGCTCGGCGAGGATGAACTCATCATGGCGAGAGCCGAGCTCGACATGCTGCACGACGAGCTGTACGTCCTGGCGTGCGCGGTGGAGGACGCCGAACGGGATCTGACTACCGATCCGGTGGATGTTCGCGCCGTCCTCGAGTGGGTGCTCGAGGCCGCCAGGCCGCTGCGGGACCGCGAACTCCGCCGGGCTTGACGGGCAGATCGCCATCAGCCCGGCAACCTCCCGTCTGGTCTGCTCGCCCATAATGCACGTTATGTAAGGAATAGATGAGGACGGGAGATGGTTGGCTGTGCCGGTTCAGGTGTTGGCGCCGGCCGATCGCCAGCGTCAGCGGACGCCGAGCAGGTCGACGACGAAGATGAGCGTCTCCCCGCCCTTGATGACGCCGCCTGCGCCACGGTCGCCGTAGCCGAGGTGCGGCGGGATCGTCAGCCGACGTCGGCCGCCGACGCGCATACCCTTGACGCCGCGGTCCCAACCCTCGATCACCTCACGGGCGCCCAGGCGGAACTCGAAGGTGTCGCCACGGTTCCAGCTGGCGTCGAACTCGCGTCCGGTGCTCCAGGCGACACCCACGTAGTGGACGCTCACGCGGCTGCCGACGGTCGCTTCGGCGCCGTCACCGATCACCTCGTCGTGGGTCTCGAGGTCGGCCGGGGGGTTCCCGGTGGGCATGTCGATGGAGGGTCGCTCGGTCATGGTCTCGACGCTAGCCGTCATCCCCCGGCGGCGATGAGGGCGACGGCGACGGCGGTCGTCGACACACCGACCGCCTGCCACCAGCGCATCCGTTCACGGTTGAAGATCACCGCCAGGACGACTGCGACCGATGCGAACTGCGAGGACGCCACGGCAACCGGCCCCGTCGACCCCCGCTGGAAGGCCGCCTGGAGGGCGGCGATGGCGAGCATCGCGGGAACTCCGGCGCTGAGGGCGTAGCGCCGGCCGCTCCCCCGAGGGGCGAAGAACGGCTCGTCGCGCAGCATCGCCACGACGACGAGCAGGGCCAGACCGGCGAGACGCTGGAGGATGACCGGGGCGAGTCCGGCCGACGCGTCGATCTCGCTCATCAGCGTGAACGCGGCCCCGAAGGCGACCCCGCTCGCGATGCCGAGCGTCGGTCCGACCATCGTGCCGACGACTCCTCCAGCCGGCGAGTACGACGTCAGCACCACGGCGGCTGCACCGAGGGCCATGCCGAGTGCGGCCACCAGGGTCGGGTCCGCTCCCCCTGCGAGATCCCACACCACCGGCACGATCGCGAGCAGGACCGACGAGAGTGGCGCGACGACACCCATCCGTGCGACGGCGTAGCCCCGATAGAGCAGGAGCAGCCCGGTGATCATCGCCAGACCGGAGGCTGCGCCGAGGAGCGCGTCCCGCGTCGCCGGCAGCGATCCGCCGCCGATCAGCAGCAACGGCGCGACGAGGCAGCTCGAGGCGACGACCGTCCGGGTGACGGTGACCGAGGGCACGGTTCGCGCCGATCGAGCGGCGAGGAAGTCCGACAGCCCGAGCAGGACCGCGGATGCGACGGCGAGGACGATCGGCACGTGTGGAGGTCGAGTCGGTGGTCAGTCCGGCGTCGGTTCGGCGAGGTGCGTCTCGAGGCGACCGACGAGATGGACGAGCTCTGCGATCTCGTCGTCGGCGAGCACCGAGCGGTACAGCCGCTCGACGTACTGGTCGGTGAGCTCCTCGGCCGCCGCACGGCGCCCCGGGTCGACATCGGGGAACGGACCGCGCCAGCCGAACAGCTCGGCGTGGGCAGTGCCTCCGGAGGCGAGCACCGCGTCACGCGGGCTGAGCCCCGACGCGAGCACCGCGACGAGATGCGCGCTGCCGCGCAGTTCGCGCAGGAGGTGGATGCAGAAGAAGGCGAGGGCACCTGCGTCGGTGGGACGTGGCTCGGCGCGCCAGCCGGCGAACAACGACAGTCCGGCCGCATCGACGTCGGACGCGACCCTGTCGGCGAGCGCGGCCAGTCGATCGGCGCCGTCGAAATCGGCAAGGCGGCTCTGGCCGAACTCGGCACACGCGGTCCCGTACCTGCGGGCCGCCGCCCGGGCACCCTCGGCGGCGATCCCTGCCGTCCACATCTTGGCCACGAGCGACGGGGCGAAGAAGCCGAACGCAGCGCTCACGACGTCGGCCTCGACGTCGCCGAGGACTCCCCCACGACCGGCGACGTAGTAGGCGTAGCCGTTCGGATAGCCGAACTCCCGACACGGACCGAGGACCTCGGGGTGGAGCATCCACATGCCGCCGATGGTGCCGACGGGTGCCGTGAGCCCGCTGATCGGGTTGGTCGTCATGACGGCGACGGTAGTCGCCCCCGCCTCGCCGCTGCGCTACGGTAGGTGTCGCCATCACGCCCGGACGGGAGAGCAACCGTGCAGCCAGCACGGCGGCGCCGAAGGAGCAACCTCCCCGGAATCTCTCAGGCCCATGGACCGCCCGGGTCGGCAGCGCTGGAGAGAAGTCGTCAGACGACTCGCCGACGGGGAAATCCGCACTGCGGAGAAGCTCTCAGGCACCACGACAGCAGGGGAACCGACAGGGTGCAATGCACCCATGACGAGGAGGTTCCCATGTCGTTCACCCACTCCGTCGCCGAGATGCTCGAGGCACTCCGCGGTACCGATGACTTCGTGTCCCGTCACATCGGACCGTCGCCGGCCGACGAGACGCACATGCTCGAGGTGATCGGTGCGTCGTCGATCGGTCAGCTGCTCGACGAGACCGTGCCCGCCTCGATCCGCGAGGACGCGCCGCTCGCCCTCGCGGGGCCGCGAACTGTGGAAGATGTGCTCGGTGAGCTGAAGGGTCTCGCCGCACGGAACCGCCCGCGTCGGAGCTTCATCGGCCAGGGGTACTACGGCACTCGCGTGCCCCCGGTCATCCAGCGCAACGTCCTCGAGAACCCGGCGTGGTACACGGCGTACACGCCCTACCAGCCCGAGATCAGCCAGGGTCGACTCGAGGCGTTGCTGAACTTCCAGACGATGATCACCGATCTGACCGGCACCTCGCTGGCCAATGCATCGCTGCTCGACGAAGCGACTGCCGCTGCCGAGGCGATGACGATGGCACGTCGCGGTGCGACGCACGATGGCCACCGGTTCCTCGTCGATGCCGACACGCACCCGCAGACGATCAACGTGCTGCGCACGCGGGCCGAACCCGTCGGCGTGGAGATCGAGGTGCGCAATCTCCTCGCGCCGGGTGCGGTCGACGATCTCGACGGCGTCTTCGGCGCCCTGGTCAGTCTGCCCACCTCCACCGGGGCGCTCCCCGACTGGACACCGGTCATCGCTGCAGTGCACGCGATCGGCGCGCTCGTGGTCGTGGCGACGGATCTGCTGGCGTGTGTCCTCACCACGCCACCGGGTGAGCTGGGTGCCGACATCGTCATCGGCTCCGCGCAGCGCTTCGGTGTGCCGATGGGCTTCGGCGGCCCCCACGCCGCATTCCTCGGGACGTTCGACGATCACGCCCGATCGCTGCCCGGCCGGCTCGTCGGGGTGAGTACCGACACCGAAGGTCGACCCGCGTTGCGCCTCGCACTGCAGACGCGTGAGCAGCACATTCGCCGTGAGCGGGCGACCTCGAACATCTGCACGGCACAGGTGCTGCTCGCCAACATGGCCGGCTTCTACGCCGTGTGGCACGGGCCCGAGGGTCTGGTGCGGATCGCCGAACGGACCCACCGCCTCACCTCGGCCGCAGCAGCGGCACTGCGTCGCGCCGGCCGAACCCTCCGTCACGACACATGGTTCGACACCCTCGCTATCGAGTGCGATGCGGCAGCGGCGGCAACGGCCGCGCGAGCCGCAGGATTCGACGTCCGCGTCGTCGATGCGACGACTGTCGCGTTCAGTGTGGATGAGACGACGACGATCGAGGTACTCCGCCGTCTCCTCGATATCTTCGGTGCGGAAGGCGAGTTCGATCGGGTGCTCGGAGAGGACGACGACCGGATCCCCGGTGGCATCCCACGCGCGAGGACCTCCGCCATGCTCACTCACCCGGTGTTCCACCGCTATCACAGCGAGCACGAGATGTTGCGGTATCTGCGACGCCTGTCGGATGCCGACCTCGCGCTCGATCGCACGATGATCCCGCTCGGCTCGTGCACGATGAAGCTGAACGCGGTCGCCGAGATGATGCCCGTGACGTGGCCCGAGTTCTCCGACGTCCACCCCTACGCTCCCGACGACGAGACAGAGGGATACCGCGAGATGATCCGCTCACTCGAGCAGATGCTCGTGGCGATCACCGGGTACGACGCGGTCAGCCTGCAGCCGAACGCCGGGAGCCAGGGTGAGTTCGCCGGTCTGCTCGCGATTCGGGCCTACCACCGCAGCCGTGGCGACGAACATCGTCGGATCTGCCTCATTCCCTCCAGCGCACATGGCACGAATGCGGCGAGCGCGGTGATGGCCGGACTGGACGTGGTCGTGGTGAAGTGCGACGACCACGGCAATGTCGATGTCGATGATCTTCGGGCGCGGGCAGACGAGGCGGGTGATCGGCTCGCGGCCGCGATGATCACCTATCCCTCGACACACGGCGTGTTCGAGGAGCGTGTCGTCGAGGTGTGCGACATCGTGCACTCCCATGGCGGTCAGGTGTATGTCGATGGCGCCAACCTCAACGCCCTGGTCGGTCTCGCCCGACCGGGGCGGTTCGGGGCCGATGTGAGCCACCTCAACCTCCACAAGACGTTCTGTATCCCCCATGGCGGCGGTGGCCCGGGTGTCGGCCCGGTCGCCGTGCGGGCCCACCTCGCCCCGTTCCTGCCCGGTGACCCGGTGTCGCCCTCCCCCGAGGGTGTCGGTCCCGTGTCGGCGGCGCGTTTCGGGTCGGCGGGCATCCTGCCGATCTCGTGGGTGTACGTCTCGCTGATGGGGGCGTCCGGACTCCGGCGGGCCACCGAGGTGGCCATTCTCGGCGCCAACTACCTGGCAACTCGTCTCGCGCCCGCCTACCCGGTGCTCTACACGGGCGACCGTGGGCGGGTCGCCCACGAGTGCATCATCGACATCCGGCCTCTCACCAAGGCCACAGGTGTGACCGTCGACGACATCGCGAAGCGACTCATCGACCACGGATTCCACGCACCGACGGTCAGCTTCCCCGTTGCAGGCACGATGATGATCGAGCCGACCGAGAGCGAGGGCCTCGTCGAACTCGATCGGTTCTGCGACGCGATGCTGTCGATCCGCGCCGAGATTGCCGAGGTCGAGAAGGGGACGTGGTCGATCGAGGCCAGTCCACTCCGCGCGGCGCCGCACACGACAGCCGACCTCGTCGGCACCTGGGAGCGGGCATATCCGCGCCACATCGGCGCCAGCCCGGCGGGACGTGAGCGGACGTACTTCCCACCGATCAGTCGGGTGGACGCCGCATACGGCGACCGTCACCTTGTCTGCACATGCCTGCCCGTGGAGAGCTTCGCTGCGTCAACCGCCAGCGCGTAGACCACCGGCGACGAACGGAACAGCCACGAGGCGACCGGGAATGGTCGCGCCGCGCACATCGATCGTCACGTCAGTGCCGTTCTCGAGCTGTGGCTCGAGCAGCGCGAGCGCGATGCCGTGACCGAGCACGGGTGAGAAGTTGCCACTCGTCGTCGTGCCGACGCGTCGGCCGTCGACGAGGACCTCGCAGTCGGCACGCGGTGGACGGCGGCCCTCGGTGGCGATCCCGCGCAACAGGCGCGCCGGACCGCGATCGCGTTCGGCGACGAGCGCGGTGCGGCCCGGAAAGTCGCCTTTGTCCCATGCGACCACCCACGACAGGCCCGCCTGCAGCGGGGTGATCCCCGGTCCGAGTTCGTGCCTGTGGAGCGGGTAGCCGGCTTCGAGGCGCAGGGTGTCGCGTGCGCCGAGCCCGGCCGGGAGGACGCCGGCATCGAGCAGTGCCTCCCACAGGGAACGTGCCGCCTCGACCGGCACGGCGATCTCGACACCCGACTCCCCGGTATAACCGGTCCCGGCGACGACGCACGCGGTCGACTGCCATGTGCACGTCGCGACGCGCGACCTCGGAACGGCGGCCGCTTCGGGCCAGAACGTGGCGAGGCGTTCGCGAGCGGTCGGACCCTGCACCGCCAGCACGGCGCGGGTTGCCGTGACATCGGTTCCACCGATGGCCTCGATGACCGAGGAGGTGTTCGACGCGTTCGGCATGACGTCGAACCGTTCCTCGTCGACCCACCAGACGATGATGTCGTCGGCGACACTGCCGTCGTCGGCGAGAAGGTGGGTGTATTGGGTGCGACCGACCGAGATGCGGGCGAGATCGTTCGTCAGGACGGATTGCAGACGATCGAAGGCCTCCGGGCCGGTGACCCGCACGGTCCCGAGGTGTGAGACGTCGAACACGACGGCACCGTTGCGACATGCCATGTGTTCGTCGATCGTGCCCGAGGGGTACGAGACCGGCATCTCCCACCCACCGAACTCGACCATGCGCGCGCCGAGACGGCGATGAGCCTCGTCGAGGGGGCCGAGGCGCGTGCTCACACCGCGCGCGCCGCTGAGGGCGCAGGAGACTCGCCGAGTGTGACGAGCTGATGATCGAGGTCGTCCTTGACGCCGCCGATGGCGAGGACGTTGAGGACGCCCTGTCCCTTGCGCATCACGTCGATCAGCTGCTCGCCATCGCACAGCAGGACGTCGCCGCCGCTGATGACGAGATGTGCGGCGGCGATGTCACTGTCGACATGAAGGCGGAGGTACTCGAACACGCTGCGGACGGACTCGAGGCGGATGCCGGCGTCGAGGAGGCTCTTCACCACTCGCAACTCGAGCAGGTCGCGGTAGCTGTACAGCCGCCGTGAGCCACTGCCCGCGGCGTCGACGAGCGACGGGCGCACGAGGTCGGTGCGCGCCCAATAGTCGAGTTGGCGATAGGTGATGCCGACCACGGCCGCTGCCTTGGTGCCGCTGTATCCGGTCTCGTCCACGGTGACCCTCCCCGACCCCTCACGACAGGGCCGTAATTACGGTGGAGTGAGCAGCGTACGGGTCGCCGCGCGCGCCGTCAAGCACGTCGAGTGAGATATGCCGCCGTTGTTCGCGCGGTGCGCGCGAACGGCACGCCGAATGGGGGCGCCTCAGCTGGCGAAATCGTCCGGGGTGATGTCGTCGAGGAAGTCGCGGAACTCGTCGAGCAGGGTCTCGGCCTCTTCGCCCTCGTCGGCGTCGACCGGCAACTCGACGGCGGCCTCGTCGAGGAGGCCCTCGTCGGCGAAGATCGGCGCATCGACGCGCACGGCGAGTGCGATGGCGTCGCTCGGACGGCAGGAGACAACGGACTCCCCCGTCGCGGTCACCAGGTGCAGTTCGGCGTAGAAGGTGTGGTCGCGCACCTCGGTGATGACGACTCGGGCGACCGATGCGCCGAGGCGTTCGACGAGCGTGACGGTCAGATCGTGGGTGAGCGGTCGGGGTGGCGTGAGGCCTTCGAGCGCCGTATGGATGGCCGAGGCCTCGGGTCCGCCGATGAGGATCGGGAGCACTCGGTTCCGGTCGTCACGCTTGCGCAGGACCACGACCGGGGTATTGGCGGGCATCTCGACCCGCACACCGAGCAGCTCCATCGGGACCACGACGACGATGGTAACGCCGTCGAAGCGGATCAGGTGTCGAGGTGCGGCTCGAGCAGCGAGTCGATCAGTGCCGACCTCAACTCGGCCCCGACCGAGGCGAGATCGGCCAAGGTGGCGGCAGCCTGTTGGCGGCTCTGGGGGTTCCGCTGACGCATGAGGGGGGACACCAACTGTTCGAACAGCGCAGCCTCGCGCTCGGCGGCCTGACGCCATCCGCGCAGGTGACGCGGCTCGATCCCACGCTCGAGGAACCGTCCTGCGGCAACGACGATCGCCAGATCGGTGGGACTGTAGACGGCTCCCGACCCGGTCCCCCGCGGCGACACGATGCCGAACGACTCGAGTTCGGACAACTGTTTCGCGGTGACGCGTCCGAGGGCGCAGATGTCGCCCGCGGTGTACTCGTTGCGCTCCTCCCCGATCACCGAGGGTGCAACTCCGCCGGACGGCGCGAAGAACTGTGCGGCGGGATTCGTCGAGGCTGGCGGCGGGATGACACGCGCTGCCGGATGGTGTGCCGTGTCGACCTCGGTGAGCGCGGGCCGACCATGAGGACCACTGTCGTCGAGCGGGATACCCCGCGGTGGTGTGTGTCCTCCGGTGTCGTCGATCTCGCCGCTCTCGAGTCGATCGCGGATCACGCGCAGCGGGAGGAAGTTCTGGCGCTGCTCCCGGAGGATGACGCGGAGCCGCTCGATGTCGGGGTCGTAGAACTTGCGATAACCCGACGGGGTGCGCTCGGGGTCGATGAGTCCCTGGCTCTCGAGGAAGCGGATCTTGGAGATCGTGACGTCGGGAAACTCCTCGAGGAGGAGGCCGAGGACCTCACCGATCGACAGATAGGGGCGCTCGGAGAGACTCACTCGCCGGCCCTGGAGAAGAAGATGAGTCGGAACTTGCCGACCTGCAGCTCGTCACCGTGCTTCAGCATCGCCTCATCGACCCGACGACCGTTGACATAGGTGCCGTTGAGCGATCCGGCGTCACGGACGCGGTAGCCGTTCGAGGTGCGCTCGACCTCGGCGTGCCGACGGGACACGGTGATGTCGTCGAGGCTGATCTCGTTCTCGGGGTGCCGTCCGAGTCGGGTGACCCGGGCGACGAGCGACAGGGCTGTGCCGGCCTGTGGGCCATTGCGCACGACGAGTGATCCGAGGCCACTCGGCAGGTCTCCGAGACGGATCGTCACGTCGTCATCGGGTCCGGCGGCATCGAGCAGCGGATCGACCTTGGCAATGGTGACGGTGTGGTCGTCGACCGAGTCGAGGACGCCGCCGCACGACGAGCAGAACGACGACTCTGGCGGGTTTCGGTGACCGCAGTGGTTGCAGAACACGAGCGCCATCGGGGCAAGACTACTGGCCCGGCTGGGAGCGCCGGTCGCTCAGCCCTCGATGAGACGACGGTACGCGTCGGCGTCGAGGAGGTTGTCGACCTCACCCGGCGACGACATCTCGATCTCGCACAACCAGCCGTCCCCGTAGGGATCGCGGTTGAGGACGTCGGGCCCTCCAGCCACGGCGTCGTTCACCCGCAGCACGGTGCCGGACACCGGTGCGAACAGGTCGCTCACCGACTTGGTGCTCTCGACCTCGCCGAATCGCTGGCCGGCGGTGACCTTCGATCCGGCTGCCGGCGGGTCGACGTAGACGACGTCGCCGAGTGCGTCCTGTGCGTAGTCGGTGATGCCCACCCGGGCAGTCGTGCCGGTCACGCGCACCCACTCGTGATCGTTCGAGTAGCGGAGATCCGCGGGAATCTGCATGCGACCACCCTAGTCGTCGCTGGTGCCGTGGCGTCCGGCCCGCAGGGCGCCACGGATCACCGGCACGTAGGCCACGGCCGTGAACAGGCTGAGGGCCAGGCCGGGGATGCCGAGCACCCACGCAGAAACCTCGAAGAACGTACTGAACCAGGCTTCTGCCGCACCGAGCATGAACCCGGGGAAGGTGAACATCAGGAGGAAGGTGGCCGTCTTCCCCCACCAGGTGACGTCGAAACGCGGCATACCGAATGCGAGGGTGGCCACGGCAACGGTGCCACCGACGAGGACCTCTCGAGCGACGACGAGCCAGCAGAACCACGCCGGAGCTGAGCCGTCGACGAGGATCGCTGCCACCCCGACGATGAACACCAGGCGATCGGCAGTCGGGTCGAACTTGCGACCGAATTCGCTGACCTGACCGAAGCGTCGGGCGATCCAACCGTCGACCCAGTCGGTTGCGCCGAGGGCACCGAGAATGAGGCCGGCACCCGTGCGCGAGTCGCGTCCGAAGAGCAGCCACACGAAGATCGGCAGACAGCACAGTCGAACGAGCGTCACGAGGTTCGGCCACGTGAGGTATTCGTGCGTCGACAGCCGTTCGTCGACGGTGCCGACGTCGGCAGTCGGGTCCATGGTGCGAGCGTAGTCGGGGCATCCACCGGCCTCGGGCGTGCCAGTACGCTTCGCGAGATGACGCCGAACGCATTGACCGGACAGATCGCTCTCGTCACGGGTGCAGGATCAGGTCTCGGCGCCGCATTCGCCCGACGACTTGCGCGCGACGGTGCCCATGTCATCGTGAATGACATCGATGCGGACAACGCGACCGACGTTGCACACGAGGTCGGCGGTGAGGCGGCGATCTTCGATGTCGCGGATGCAGCAGCGTTCGACGCAGCGGTCGATGGTGCGGTCGACCGTCACGGGCGGATCGACATCGTCGTCAACAACGCCGGTATCGCGCCGGTACACGAGCCACGCCAGACCGAGTTGATGATCGCCAACCAGATGGCGCGACTCACCGGAAACCTTGCCGATGTCGCGCCGACGGACTTCACGGTCGGACTGTCTAATGCCGATTGGGACCGGATGCTCAAGGTCCATCTCTACGGCACGTTCCATGGCACACGGGCGGCGCTCCGTCACATGACACCGGCCCGCCGTGGCGCCATCGTGAACGTTTCGTCAGTTCTCGGACTGCGCCCCTCCCCTGCGGCGGTGAGCTACTCGGTTGCCAAGGCGGGGATCATCTCCCTCACGCGCAGCGCAGGCCAGGAGGTGGCGCCGTTCGGTGTGCGGGTGAACGCGGTGTGCCCCGGCTGGGTCGACACCCCGTTACTGGCCCCGTTCGATCCGGTCGTCAGGTCCAGCATCGAGGCACAGATCCCCGCCGGCCGGTTCGCTGCACCGGACGAACTCGCCGAACTCGTCCGATTCCTCGCCGGACCCGAAGCCAGCTACTGCTGCGGCGACGTGTTCACCGCTTCCGGGGGTCACAGCTGATGCCGACGATCTTCACGAGGATCATCGACGGTGAGATTCCCGGTGCCTTTGTCCACCGTGACGACCAGTGTGTGGCGTTCCTGTCGATCAATCCACTCGCACCCGGCCACACCCTCGTGGTGCCGATCGCCGAGATCGACCACTGGATCGACATGCCGAGCGATCTCGCCGCCCATGTGTTCGAAGTGGCCCATCGGGTCGGCCGGGCCCAGCAGGCGGTGTTCCAGTGTGAGCGCGTTGGTCTGATCGTTGCCGGATACGAGGTGCCACACGCGCACATCCACGTCGTGCCGACGACGTCGATGCGTCAACTCGACTTCGCGAATGCTGCCGGTTCTGTCGATCGCGCCGACCTCGACCGAGTCGCCGCAGCGATCCGCTCCGTGATCACGCGCCCGAGTGGTGCTGCCCAAGACTCCTGAGGTCCGCTCGGACCATCTCGAAGACGGCATCGTTCGCGAGTTTCGAGCGCAGGGTTCGGTGAAACGGAACGCCGAGCGGATTCTTCATCACGAGTTCTCGTTTGACGAAGGGGAACCCGAGGTCGATCAGCGTGTCCCACAGGAGATGTGTGGGGTTCACCGCCTCCATGCGCCGAACGGCATCGGCGACGAGCAGTGCATGCACGAGCTCGTAGGAGTCGGCGCTCCTGCCGAGGTCGGTGCGGTGTCGATTCTCGGGGAGCGCCGCGAGCTCGTCGAGCCGCGATGAGAGCCCGGCGAGATGCTCGTGCATGACCCGCTCGACATCGAACACTGCGGCGACCGTCAACCCATCGGCGCGCAACGTACGTGTGAAGGCGACCTCGGCCTCATGGATGATGTCGCCCTTCGCAGCGGGAAAGGTGTAGCCGTCGACGAATCGCGCAAGCGCACCGTGGCTGATGACCCGCCTGTCGAGAACGAGGAAGTAGCTCTGGATGTGGTGATCGATGTCCCACGAGTCGGTGAGGCCCCACGCGTCGACGCCGAGCGCATCCCCCATCTCGAAGAGCCGATGGAGTGGACGCACGGGCCCGTAGCAACTGTCGTTGACGAGCAGGATGCGGGTTGGCTCCGTCATGAGCCACGGCACGTGACGGAGCGTGGTTACCCACGACGCGAAGTCCCAGCCGCTGTTGTGACGGTGAACGGTGAGGTCGGTCAACTCCGGGTCGAAAAACGCTTCATCGGAGGTATCGACGACGACCACCCGAAAGCCACACGTGCGCAGTTCGGTGAGGAGATGCACGAGGTGTGCGGGTGATCGGCCCGGCGGCCGGAACGTCGAGACGAGGGCCACCGGTGCGCCGGCGCCGACGGATGTGCGCAGCCCTGTCTCGTCGCCGATGACCGATCGGATCGAGGCATCGGCGATCTCGGCCGGTGTCACGACCCTGGTCAGGCGCTGGAGATCGCGGTCGAGTCCTCGACGGCGTGCCGTGGGGTCGGGTCTGCCGGCGACTCGGACCCGTGACAGATCGATCGGGAACGGCATGATCGGGTACGGGATTTCGAATGCGGCTCGGGCTCTGCGGGGCACCTCGACCGAGATTCGTGCCGCCTCGACACTGCCGATCATCAGACTCACTTCGGTCGTCGTCGAGTGCTTCGCACGACTGCTCGCCGTGCCGCGCACCGCGGGCCACAGTTGATGGACACGAAGTCGCACGGGGGCAGGCGAGCGTCTGCCGCGGAGGAGTCGTCCGATCCACGACACCGATCCGAGGACGAACCGTCCGGTCCTCCACGTGGCTGATGCGTACACATCGTCGAGGGCCTCGCGGACGTTGTCGCGACGAGACGCCGGCGGCGCAACGGGGTCCGGAGGTGTCGGTCCCCCCGATCGAGCCACGAAGTCGGCGAGGTACCAGACCGGTGGCCACATCGACTGAACGGTAACAAATCATCAATGGCCGAGTTGTCTCGGCGGCAGACCGAGACTTTGCCGCGATGACGTGTTCGCCTGGGGAGACGACGTGTAGGACTCTCTCAAGGACAAGGGTTGATGAGATCGGGACGGTCGTTGCGAACGCTGTTCACATCGGCGCTGACAGCGCGCATCTCCAAGATGCCCTCGGCGGCTGGGATCAGGAGCGGGAGCACGTCGGCCGGATCACCCACCTCGGGATCGAGCCACAGTTGCCAGTCGTCGCGCTCAAGAACGGCAGGCATGCGATCGTGAACCGCGCTCATGGTGGCGTTGGCTGCCGTCGTGATGATCGTGCAGGTGTGCAGGACGGGAGCGGCGTCACCGGCGCTCCCGTCCCGCCATGTCGTCCACAGCCCGGCCGCGGCCAGCGGTGTGCCGTCGGCGCGGTGGATGAAGAACGGCTGTGGTCGCTGACCGCGGTCGGCGCTGCGTCGCCATTCGTAGAAGCCCGTCATCGGCACGAGGAGACGTCGACTTCGCAGCAAGGGGGCGAACGAGCGCTTCTCGGCGAGCGTCTCTGCTCGTGCATTGATCATCTTCGAACCGATCGACGGGCTGTCCACCCATGAGGGAACAAGGCCCCAGCGGAAGATCTCGATCGCCCGCTCTGCCCCGCCGACGATGCCGTAGATGTCGCTCGTCGGCGCAATGTTGTACCGCAACGGAAGCTCGTGATCGGGCGGCGACGCCTCGAAGACGGCAGCCAGTTCGGCCGCCGAGTTCGCGGCGACGACTCGTCCGCACATGGTCGGGCTGGCGGGATTCGAACCCACGACCTCTTGTCCCCCAGACAAGCGCGCTAACCAAGCTGCGCCACAGCCCGTTCTTGACCGGCGTGGACTCTACCGTTTCGCGCCCATGGCGCCTCGCCCGGCCGTCAGACGAAGAGGTCGACGATCCGCCAACCGAGATACAGGACCAGGAGTGTGACGAGCACCTTGAAGTGCCACGGCGCCCGGACGTCGTCGAGATCGCCTTCCTCACCTGCGGCGAGCCGCCGAATATCGAGGTTTCTCGGCGTGACGGGCGGGGCATTCACCGTGGTGGCCGAGGGCGCCGCGCCGCACGACGGGCACGTGCCGTCCTCGTTCATCGCCGAGGGGGTGAGGTACTTCGAGCAGGGCTCGCACCACGGCATGGGACTACTCGTTCCGCTTGCGCACGCGCAGCTTGATCGGCGTGTTCCCGAAGTTGAACGCCTCTCGGATGCTCCGCTCGAGGTACCGCAGGTAGGGGGCGGGGATCTCACGGTTGACGAAGAGGGTGAACGTCGGCGGATCGGTCGCGCCCTGCAGTGCATACAGCACCTTCAGACCGTGGCCAGCGGGCTGGCGCTGCTGGGCGTCGGCGATCACCCGGTTGACGTCGCGGGTCGGCACGCGTCGGTGGTACTGCTCGATCGCCTCCTGCAGAACCGCCCGAAGTCGGTGCACGCCCTTGCCGGTGAGTGCGGAGATCTTGAGGATCGGTGCCTCACCGACGAACGCCAACTTGCGCTCGACCTCGGCCGCAACATCGGCGCGCCGCTCGGGATCGTCGAGCAACTCCCACTTGTTGAGCATGACGACGATCGGACAGCCGGATGCGTCCACACGCTCTGCGAGTCGTTGATCCTGGCTCGTCACCCCCTCGGTTGCATCGATGACGAGCAGGGCAACATCGGCATCGTCGATCGCGCGCAGGGCGCGAACCGTGCTGTAGTACTCGGCCGAGTCGTCGATACGGCTGCGACGACGCATCCCGGCAGTATCGACGAAGACGATCGGGCCATCTTCGGTGTCGACGAGTGTGTCGATCGCGTCGCGGGTCGTGCCGGCCATGTCGTGGACGACCGAGCGATCCTCGCCGACGAGTCGGTTGAACAGTGTGCTCTTGCCGACATTCGGACGACCGACGATGGCAACGCGGGGTGCCTTGACTGCATCAGCCGGTGCGGGGACCTCGATGTCGGTCTCGTCCTCGAACACCGCAGACGTCGCCGGCAGGCGGGCGATCACATCGTCGAGCAGGTCGCCGGCGCGTCGCCCGTGCAGCGCGCTGACCGGGTGCGGCTCGCCGAGACCGAGAGCCATGAACTCCCAGCGCTCGTTCTCGCGTCGCTCGTTGTCGGCCTTGTTGGCCACGACGATGACGGGGCACGCCGTACGGCGGAGCCAGGCAGCGATGGCCGCGTCGTCGTCGGTGAGGCCGATCGCCGCGTCGACGACGAACAGGACGAGATCGGCTGACCGCACTGCGACCTCGACCTGGCGACTCACCTTGTCGTCGAGATCGGAGCCACCCGGGAGCCATCCTCCTGTGTCGACGAGGAGGAACCGGTGGCCGAGCCACTCGGCCTCGTGCTCCTTCCGGTCACGGGTCACCCCCGGCCGGTCCTCGACCACGGCGACCTGTTCCCCGATGATCCGGTTGAACAGGGTGCTCTTGCCGACGTTGGGTCGTCCGACGACGACCACCACCGGGAGTTGCTCGGTCGTCATGCCGACACCATGTCTCCGAGCAGCGCACTGCGCAGTGCCGCTCCGTCGGTGGCCACCACCTCGACGTGACGCGGCAGGTCGTCGACTCGGCTGCCATCGAGGAAGCGCCCCTCGCTCAGACACACATCGGGCAGCAGGTAACGATGCCCTTCGGGTTCCTCGCGCAGGGCTCGGGCGATGTCGGCACCGACGAGAAGACCCGTCACTGCGGTGTTCCCGCCGAAGAAGTCGTTGCGCACCGGCACGACGCGCACATCGGGAATGTCGGCGAGCAGGGGTCGAAGCACGACAGCACCCATCTCCCCCGTGATCACCCCGACGGGCGCGCCGCGGCGAGGACGCACCACGACAGTCGATCGTGCGGGCCGCGAGGCGTGCAGACCGGTGTCGCCCGCCGGGTTCCGCGGTGCCCGGTACCCCTCGGGCGGTGCACCATCGACCCAGGCGAAGAACCCTGCACGCGTACCGGTGACCTGATCGGCGCGACCGTGGAACTCGAGCTCGAGAGTCCTGGCCATGCCGATGCCGTCCTCGTGGAGGGCGAATCCCTCGTAATCGTCGGCAGGAGGGAAGTCGCGGCCGGTCATCACGTAGTACTCGTCGGCGGCGAACACCATCCGTCGCCCGAGCAGTGTCCGGAACGTCGCCTGCCAGCGCTCGACCGTGTCGACGACGGAATCTGCCTCAGCGGCAGTGTGCAGGCGCATCGTCGGCTCGGTGTTGTAGCGGCTGAGACCGAGGGGCACCACGGCGACGGAGTGGAGCTCGGGGTACTCGTCGAGCACCCCGGCAAGGGTCGACTCGAGCACGGACCCATCGTTCACCCCGGGACAGATCACGATCTGGCCGCGAACCTCGATCCCGTGGTCGAGCAGCGCACGCACCCAGCGCAAGCTCGTTGCGCCTCTCGGATTCCGCAGGATCGAGCTGCGCAGGTCGGGGTCAGTCGTGTGGATGCTCACGTTGATGGGAGACAGCCGCTCGGTCACGACGCGCTCGAGGTCGGACTCTGTGAAGCGGGTGAGTGTCGTGTAGTTGCCGTAGAGGAAGCTGAGTCGGTAGTCGTCGTCCTTCAGGTACAGACTGCGACGCAGACCCTTGGGCAGCTGGTGGATGAAGCAGAACGCACAGTGGTTGTCGCACGTGCGGACCCTGTCGAACACCGCACTCGACACCTCGGCGCCGAGCGGCTCGCCGGGACGCTTGGAGATCTCGACGAGGCGCTCCACCCCGCCGCGCACGACCTCGAGCGCCACCTCGGCCTCGTCGACGGCCATCCGCCACTCGATGACGTCACGCGGGACGAACCCGTTCACCGCCGAGATCACATCGCCGACGACGAGGCCGGCGGCGTGGGCAGGCGAGCCGTTGATCACGGACGCGACGGTGGGTGATGACACCGGTGGAAGGCTACCGGGGTACCCGTGGTGAGGCCCGGTAGCCTCGGCTTGTGGGCGTCGATCGGGTGCTGCTCGCCGAACCGCGAGGGTTCTGTGCGGGAGTCGAGATGGCCATCAAGGCCCTCGCCTGGATGGTGCGATCCTTCGATCCGCCCGTCTACTGCTACCACGAGATCGTGCACAACAAGGTCGTCGTGCAGCGCTTCGAGGCACTCGGCGTGGTGTTCGTCGACGAGATCGACGACGTGCCGCCGGGCCGGCCCATCATGCTGTCGGCCCACGGGTCCGCCCCGGAGGTCGTCGCAGCGGCTCGCCAACGGGGCAGTTATGTCGTCGACTCGGTCTGCCCGCTCGTCACCAAGGTGCACCATGAGGTGAAGGTGAGGGCGGGAAAGGGATACCGGATCGTCTACGTCGGCCACGAGGGCCACGAGGAGGCGGTGGGCACGATGGCCGTTGCACCGCACTCGATCAGTCGGGTCGAGAGCGTCGCCGAGGTCGAGGCGCTGCCCGAGTTCGGTGAGCCGGTCGCACTGCTCGCTCAGACGACGCTGTCGCATCGCGACTGGGACGACGTGGCAGTCGCCGTACGTCGTCGCTACCCCGATGTGTGGTCACCCGGAAGATCGGACCTCTGCTTCGCGACCACCAATCGGCAGTCGGCCCTGACGGCGATGGCACCGCGCTGTGATGCCATCGTCGTCATCGGATCGTCGAACTCGTCGAACACGATGGCGCTCGTGAAGCTTGCCGGAGCGGCCGGATGCCCTCGCGTTCTGCGGGTGAACACGGTCGACGAATTGCCGGACGACCTCGCCGGAACGGTTGGTGTCACGGCAGGGGCATCGGCGCCCGAAGAACTGGTCGACGAGATCATCGGTCGTCTCGCGCCGCGCACCGGGGTCGAGGTCGTCAGGGTCACCGAGGAGGACGAGTACTTCCCTCCCCCGCGTCAGCTACGCGATCTGCAGTCGGCCATCGGTGCGGCGGCGACGGTGCTGCTCGGCGGCGCTCCGGGTGACGTGTTCGATGATCGTGCGCTCGCCGCGAGTGATGTCCTGTCATCGCTGCGTACTGCATAACCTCCGGCCATGCTCTCGCCGTCGCTCGACACACTGCGCCTCTTTCTGCACATCGTCGCGGGTGCGATCTGGGTCGGTGGACAATTCACGCTCGCTGGTGTCGTGCCGACCCTCCGTCGGAGTGCGCCCGACGCACTCGCCGGTGTGGCGCGCGCCTATGGGCGACTTGCATGGCCATCGTTCGTGCTCCTCGTGGCCACCGGCATGTGGAACCTGATGGAGATCGACATCACCGAGGTGTCATCCGCGGTGCAGGCCACGGTCCTGGTGCACGTCGCCCTCGGCATGCTCGCCGGCGGTGCAGCCGCCGTTCACTCGTTCGGTGGCTCACGTGTGGCGCTCGCCGTCGGTGGCGCCGTCGGCGCGCTCGCGTCGCTCGCTGCGGTGTTCGTCGGCGTGTTGATCCGGGTCTCAGGCTGACGTCTGCGGGTCAGTTCCGCGGCACCTTGCTCCAGGGCACATCGCGATCGACCCTCGCATCACCGGGAAGTCCGAGTACCCGCTCGCCGAGGATGTTCAACATCACTTCGGTCGTGCCTCCCTCGATCGAGTTGGCACGGCTGCGCAGGAAGGCCTTCTGCGGGCTGGAGAACTCCATGGCGTGTTCGGGCCGGACCATCTCGTAGCTGCCGTAGAGCAGGCCCTCGGCACCGAGCACGTGCATGAGCATCTCGTAGATGTCCTTGTTCAGGTTCGCCGAGGCCATCTTGCCGATGCTGCCCTCGGGCCCCGGGTCACCCATGCGACGCAT
Source organism: Ilumatobacteraceae bacterium (assembly GCA_046086305.1). Lineage (GTDB taxonomy): Bacteria > Actinomycetota > Acidimicrobiia > Acidimicrobiales > Ilumatobacteraceae > UBA668. Next base: position 60,592 of record JBJSXI010000044.1, on the reverse strand, counting down.
CTGATTTGCACGGATGTTCGTGAGACGGAGCGTCTCAGCGCGGATCCACAACTGCATCACCTCGTCGCGAGTTGCAGCATCGCGTCGCCACGCCGGGGCTTCGGACCACACCTTCATCAACTGGGCGATCGTGCCGGAACCCTTCTGGGGAATCGCGCCACCGATCGACACTCGCTCGTTCATCAGCGTCGTGAGGCTGACCCGCCACCCATCGCCAGGGTTGCCGAGCATCTCGGCATCGGGGATGCGTGTGTCGGTGAAGTACACCTCGTTGAACTCGGCCTCACCGGTCATCTGGCGCAGCGGGCGCACGTCGACGGTCGGTGCATGCATGTCGACGACGAACGCTGTGAGCCCCGCATGCTTCACGGCCTCGGTATCGGTGCGAACGACGAGCAGACCCCAGCGCGACAGGTGGGCAAGGGTGGTCCAGACCTTCTGTCCGTTGATCACCCACTCGTCGCCGTCCTTCACGCCACGCGACGAGAGTCCGGCGAAGTCGCTCCCCGACCCAGGTTCGCTGAACAACTGGCACCAGATTTCCTCACCCGTGAACAGCGGTCGCAGGTATCGGCGCTTCTGCTCGTCGCTCCCCCACATGACCACTGTCGGGCCGCACATGCCGTGGCCGATGGGGTTGCGATAGACGGGGTTCGGTCCTCCCGCGGCGAAGATCCGTTCGTTGATCGTCCTCTGCAGGCGCGGATTGAGGCCGAGTCCACCGTGCCCCTCGGGGAAGTGGACCCACGCCAGACCGAGATCGAATTGGGCCCCGAGGAACGTCGCTGCGTCGACCTTCGTCGGCGGATGTTCGCCGAGGAGGCGGTCGACGATCTCGAGCACCTGACGCTCGTCGCTGGTGAATGCAGATTCGGTCAGTGTCACGGTGCCTCCCCTTGGCGAATGGACGTCTGCGATGGTACCGACCCAAGCGAGGGCAGATTAGGTGGGGGGAGATTTCTGCAGGCTCCGGGATTGGCGGACGCGGATGGCATGAATGAACCGACGGGTGACACGTTGGCGTCGAGAGTAGTCCGGGCTGATGATCCGTTTGACTGAGGTCTGTCTCCGGAGCACGTCGACGAGCCTTTCGAAGCGTGACCCACGAATTGCCGTGTGGTGCGGCACCGCCAACGGCTCGAGACCGAGGGCGCGTGTTACCTCTCCAGTAGTACCTACATAGCGGTGGAGCGGCGAATGGAACACACCCTCGATGAAGCGCCTCAGATCCGATCCAGAAGCATCCCAATCCCACTTCGAACTAGCCGAGATGATGGCCTCGATTGCTTGTTGCCTTTCCGGGCCCCTCGCAAGAAGTACACGTGCACGATCGACAGCCGACGCGAGGTCGAAGGAGTTGACTGCGTAGTCGTCGTCGCCTATCGCCGTCAGACTTGGCACGCGACTTGAGAGAACCGGAGTCCCGTAGGCAGCTGCTTCGAGCGGAACAATGCCGAATCCTTCGACGACACTTGGATAGAGGCAGAGCGCAGCGTGCTCGAGAAGCCACGTACGTTCCGGCGCTGTGACCACGCCGAGGTCGACGATCCGCTTGCGGACGTCGCGTCTCGTCAGAAGGTAGGAGGCTTCGTCCCCGTGCGATGATCCGTGCGGAGGCGTGGGACCTGCAAAGACAAGATCCCCTTCCCAACCGGACCGTAGGAGCTCGTCGAACAGACGGACACAGAACAGTCTGTTCTTGTGGTGGTACGACGTACCAATGTAGAGAAGAAATGGACGGGCCTCGGCGCCCATCCGCTTTGGCCGGATCGAGCAGTCGCCATCCGCGACCCACGGTGTCCCCAGCCCCGGCGGAATGGCAGCGAGTGGGATCGCCTGTCCAACCACCCCGAACGCATGTAACTGTGCTGCGCTCTCGTCGCTGATGGTGACGACTGCGTCGATGCACGACAGGACGAGGCGAGTGAGGTCGCGGTAGCCGAGCCACTCCTCGACATCTTCGAAGTAGGTCGGATTGGCAAATGCGATCCCGTCGAGTTGGTTCACAACGACAGTCCGCCCGATCGACTTCAGCCAGACAAGATCCTCCCAGCCGTCGACTTGGCACGGTCGGTAAACGATGTCAACCAGCGGGTCACTCAGTGGCCCAATCCGATCAACGTCGATCAGCACGAGATTTTTAAGATCCGAAGCGAGACGCAGCATGTCAATCTCGGCACTTGGACGAAAGAACACAACGACAGGATCCGGGTCGTATGCCCTCGCCAGGGCCCAGATCGAGCCAAGGATCATGGCATCTGTTCCGACGGAGTGTGGCCCGAGCTTGCGTGCGTCGATACCAACCCTGAGCCCGACTATCGCAGCACTGGCGATGTTGATCGCCGAAGCTAGTGGACTGCGGCGATCGTTGCTGACCACGTCCACAAGCCGGTGGTAGTAGGGGTACCGGCTGGCAATGACGCACTCGTGGTCCTCCTTCATCTGGCTCGCTCCACCGGCGAACGAACCACCTCCATGGTGGAACACGAAGACATCATCTGCGCAGATGTTGCGAAGCCCGAACTTCAGGCACCTCTGGCTGAAGTCGACCTCCTCGCCGTAGCCAGGACTGAACGTCGTGTCGAACCCCCCGACGAGGTCGAGAGCATGGCGCAGGACAAGCATGCAGTGTCCTACTGCGGTGGGGAGATCCGGTCGGAGCGCTAGCGATCGGGATGAGACCCTCGCTGCTGCATCATCCACGGTAACTCCGCCGGGCAGCTGGTGAGTCGGTCGGTTGCGATAGGGAACCGAGACGATTGTGCCGTGATTTGTCAGTGCGGTAACAGTCGCCACGAGTGGCGAGGTCGCAGCAGCTGCGCACATCCGCTCGTACCACTCAGCCCCGACGATGCAGTCACTGTTCAGCAACACCACGTCACGGCGCGCCCCTATCGAAAACGCAAGGTTGCAGGCGGCGACAAATCCTCGGTTTCCGCGCCGCTGAAAGAGCACTACGTCATGTTCGATAGAAGCCGATGCTGCGTTCAACTCAGCCAACGCCGACTGGTCCCTCCCACAGTCGTCAATGATCAAGATCTGCGCTTCGGCTGGTGTATGCCGCAGGACGGACTCGATGCACTTCCGGAACATATCTGCAGCGTCATACACCGGAATGGCGACGATCGCAGGCCCGGGGCCAAGGTCGAAGAACTCGCTCTCGGTCTCGCTGACGATTCTGACAGGCATGACTCCGGCCCCCCGAAGGCGCAACACGACTCGAGGTTCATCGAGTGATTCTTGGAAAGAGTAGTTGAGACGTTCTGTAACTCGCTACGGCCATGCCTCGGAAATTGAACTGACCGGCCTCTTACGAGAGTTGAGACTTTGGTGTAGATCTCTCGACGACATGTAGTCAATTCACGCGCAGGACGGGTGAAATCGCCAAAGTCACTCGATCATTGACACCTGCCTATCGTGCTCCCTGACCGCCCGTATCTGGCGTCCCTCTTCTCTTCCGAAGAGTAGAAAGTGCACAAGGGGGTCCATACCGTTCTCTTCGACATCGGGATTCTCCGCCCGATACCAGTTTGCATCAAAGCGCGGGCCGGGACTGTGGCGGCGATCGAAACCAAAGCGCAGATAATGAAGGACGGCGGGATCGCTACTCGATTGGACCTCCCAGTACGTCGAGCGATACCAACCCTCGTCGAAGAGTTCGGACGACTCGATCAGCCCGACGTACTTGGTCCACTCCTCTCGATTAGGAACGAGACGGTCACCTGCGTGGCTGCGGGCCCGCCGCCCCTCTGTTCGTCCGTAGCGCAGGAAGTGCACGAGAGGATTCGCGCCTGTGATGCGGAGGTCCGGATAATGATCGATGTACCAGTTGGCATCGAACAGCGACGACGGCTCTCGCCGTTGGACGAATCCGTGGAGCGCGTAGTGCTCCGCAGGACGATATCCGGCAGCGGCGACGTCTGGATACTGATCCAGATACCACTCTGCGTCGAACAGGTCGGAGCCCTCGATGAGTCGCACATCGCTACGGGTCCGCCTGATCTTGCGGATGCCCTGGCTCGGGCCAAGTCGAAGAAGCGGCAATGTGACGTCGGCAATACGCCTGATGGCTCCCCGAGCACGACGCGGAACGAGGCGTGAGAAGCGGGTCGAGAGTCGGAGGCGCGCCGCATAGACCGTGTCGTCGACCTGATCTCGTGCCGGCGGAAGCAGCTCTTTCTCGGGTGGAAGGAACGAGAATGAACCCCAGAAGTCGAGAGCACACTGCGGGGGCTCAAAGTCATGCCCGCGAATCATCCAATACTCGTCGTAGAAGGTCTCGATGATCTGTAGCCGCCCGTTTGTTGCGATCCCGCCGTGGACCTGATGGAACGTGGCCTCGCCGAGCAGCACAGTCGGCACCGCGTCGGGAAGTTCGCAGGCCCTACGCCAGGTGTCAAGATTTACGAGGCCGCCACCTGGAGACACGAATCTCGGGTCGAATCCTTCGAGTTCAGACCACATCGCTCTCGACATGAAGAGGCTGTTCGACTCAACAATAGGACCAGTCCAGTATCCGCCCGCCGATTCGTCGAACACCGAGATGTCGAAGAGCCGATATCCATCGGACTCCCAGCCGCTCGACGCCAGAAGTTGGTCCTCCGTCTCTTGGCAGTAGCCCTCGGCGATGGCGTCTCGCTGGAACTTTGATCCGAGATAGCGGCCTCGCGTGCCGACAACGGCACGCGGCTGATGCGCGATGGCGTCGATCGCCCTGCGGAGGAGGCCCGGCGACGCCAGTCGGGCGCCGTCGATGAACACTCCGATGACCGAACCGACTGCCGCATTGAGACCTCGATTGACTGCCGGTACCGGACTCGGACTGGCTTCCGATGTCGTCAGGATCGTCAGGTCGAGACCGAGATGGGAAAAATCATCCCAACTCGGTGGAGTCCGTGAGCCGTTATCGACGACGATGACCTCATAGTCGTCAGCCAACAGATCTCGCTGGAACATTGGCGATAGGGAGTAGAGCGTCCGAGGTAGCTCGCGGCTCATGTTGTAGCAAACGACAACAATCGAGGCGAATGGCTTCGTCATGGTGCAATCGTCCTCGGGAACGCGCCGTTCACCAGCTGTGCGATTCGGGCGATGTACTTCTCGTCGTCAGACGAATCTCGACCGAGCCTCACGAGGTCGAACACCCGACCGATGAGCGGGTCATCTGGGGCGACAGCGTAGTGTCGTTCGATGATCTCCGTGGGAACATCAGTCATCGAGGAGATCGCAAGATCAACGATTGTGTCGAAGAGACACCACAGTCGGTCGCTCGTCGGCGAGAGCCCGACAACAACGAGGCTCCCGGTTGGATATGTGTCAACGGGAATCAAGATCAGGTCAGGGCGATGTCGGCGCAGTATCGGGAGCATCTTCCAAACATCGCCGGTCCAGTGGCGGGATTGTCGCTCACGCTCGGCTTGCAGTGGATGAACCGGAAACACGTCATCGATGACCACGACCGAAAGCTTGTGAGCGCTCCGCTCGACGTTCATGAAGTCCTTGAGAGCATTCTCGATTCGGTGCATACCATCCACATACACCAGATCGAGTGGGCCGAGGCGATCGGCCATCAGGTCGAAGAAGTCGTCGCTCGTCAACTCGATCACGTTGTGCTCCTCGGCGAGCGGCTCGTTCAGTACGGGACATGGATCAACACCAATGGCGGCACACTGTGAGAGCCGAAGGCTTACGCCGTACTCGACGCCAATCTCGAGATAGAAGCGCGGCTCGAGATGTCGATGGGCAGTCGCAAGGAGGGACTCACAGGACGCTGAGCCCGAGCCGCGCTCGGCCTCGTGGGGAGAATTGACCGGAAAGTCGTTGGCGAGCGGCGCCATGAGTTGGCGCGCGGCAGCCACAACCTGATCGATAGAGGAGGGTGACGTTGCGCTGTGGCGAATCACCGCAACTGTGTCGAACCAGGGCCCGTACGAGCTGGTCAGAATCTCTCCAACGTGAACGGAGGCAGACTTCGCTAGTTCGACAAACCCGTCAGGATGGAACCGATAGCAGTCGACGGGGTACCGGTGGACCGCCCCTGCGGATGGTGCAGCCACTATGACCACACCGTCGCGGGCGACAACTCGCATGATTTCCCCGAAGAGATCCCAGAATCGTGGAACATGCTCAAATGTCTGACCGCAGATCACGACATCGAATGATCCGTCGCCCAGAGGGAACCGTCCGTCAGGGCCGACGACAATGTCGACTCCTGTTGCTCGCTCGACGTCGAGCGAGGTGTACTGGTGTTCGACCGAGGCGAAGATCGAGCGATATGAACCATTTACATCGGCGCCACCGACGTCGAGTACTCGCAACGGTCGTCGTCTGCACAGCACCCCATCTGCGACGACATGACGCACAACGCAGCGACGAACAAGGTCGAACGACGATTGATGCACGACGAACTATCTTGGTATCGGTAGTTGTTCGGTCGGGTAGCCTTTTCGCTCAGAGAACAGGTACCCGAGCACGAGGCGGCTTGGCACAACAAGGATCAGCCCAGGGGGGCTTTCACCGCCCAAATCAGGAACTCTCGTTGTCGTGCGTAGAACCTGGCTGCCTCGTACCAGTGCTGTGACACTCGACAGAACTCCACCCACGGGGCCCTCCCACAACCAGACCCTACACCTCCCCGTCTGGCGGCGCAGCCGCATCGGGCCATGATCAGTGTTTCCACCTGCCTCAATGCCGTGGGGTACCGTCCGGCACATGTTCCCGGGCGCCTTCCTCGAGGTGCACCCCGACAAGCCGGCCGTGGTGATGGGCGGCAGTGGGTTCACCCAGACCTTCGCCGAACTCGATGCGGCGGCCAATCGTCTCAGTCGTGTCCTGAGGTCCACCGGAGTCGAGCCCGGCGATCATGTCGCGATCTGTATGGAGAACCACGACCGGTATCTCGAGGTGGTGTGGGGATGCCACTACGCGGGCGCCGTCTACACCTGCGCCTCGAGTCGGCTCACGAGCGCCGAGTTGTCGTATGTGGTGAACGATTGCCGGGCGAAGGTGTTCATCACCTCTCGCCACAAGGCCGAGCAGGCGGCGGAGATCCGCGAGCAGATCCCGGGTGTCGCGCTCGCCCTCATGCTCGACGGCACGATCCCCGGCTACGACTCGTACGAGGCCGCCGTCGCTGCCGAGCCGTCGACCGCGCTCCCCGGTGAACGGTTCGCCGGCACCGACATGCTCTACTCGTCCGGCACGACCGGCATGCCCAAGGGTGTGACCCGCCAGTACGAGCCACTCCCGCTCGAGACGACGGCGATGGGTGTCACCGGGCTGTTGACCCTCCTGTTCGGCCTCACCGGTGAGAGCGTCTACCTGTCACCTGCGCCCTTCTACCACGCTGCTCCCCTGCGCTTCTGTCTCGCCGCACAGCAGCAGGGGTGCACGGTCGTCGCCATGGAGCACTTCGATCCTGAGGACTACCTCACCCTGGTCGAGCGTCATCGCGCCACCCACACCCAGGTCGTGCCCACCATGTTCGTGCGAATGCTGAAGCTCGACGAATCACGTCGCCGATCGTTCGATGTATCGAGTCTTCAATGCGTCATCCACGCTGCGGCGCCGTGCCCGGTGAAGGTGAAGCACGAGATGATCGAGTGGTTCGGGCCGATCATCCACGAGTACTACGCCGGCACCGAGGGCAACGGCTTCGTCTACTGCAACAGCCAGATGTGGCTCGACCATCCCGGCACCGTCGGGGTGCCGATCAGCTGTGTCATCCATGTGTGCGGCGATGACGGCGAAGAGGTGCCGCGTGGAGAGAGCGGGACGATCTACTTCGAGGGCGGCCCGACCTTCGAGTACCACAACGATCCGGTGAAGACCCGAGGGTCGCGTCACCCGATCCAGCCCTGGAGCACTCTCGGTGACGTCGGCTACCTCACCGACGACAACTTCTTGTTCCTCACCGATCGCAAGGCGTACATGATCATCTCTGGTGGGGTGAACATCTATCCGCAGGAGGCCGAGAACATCCTCGTCACCCACCCGAAGGTGATCGACGTCGCCGTGTTCGGGGTACCCAACGACGAGTTCGGTGAAGAGGTGAAGGCGGTGGTGCAGCCCGTGGCGCTGCCGGCCACCCCGCAGGACGCCGCCGCACTCGAGCGTGAACTCATCGTCTTTTGTCGCGAGCACCTCGCCGACATCAAGTGTCCCCGGTCGATCGACTTCAGGCCCGAGCTTCCGCGTCATCCGACCGGCAAGTTGTACAAGCGGCTGTTGAAGGACGAGTACTGGGCCGCCGCGGGCCGCAACATCTGAGCGGTTCGTCGGCGACTACGGTCGGCGGTGTGAGCATGCCGCCGCCTCCCCCTCCTCCCATGTCGGTCCCGCCGCCACCCCCGCCGTCGTCGATGGCGTCGTCCGGGGAGTACGCCGGGTTCTGGATCCGCTTCGCGGCGTATCTGCTCGACCGCATCCTGTACGGGCTCGTCTGGATCGTGTTGCTGATCCCCGGAATCGTCCTTCTCGTCCTCGGGTTCTCTGAATGTGACGGATGGACGAGCAACGACGAGTGGACCTGCACGGGAGGCGACCTGAACGCCGGTGCGATCGCCGGCGGTGTGGCACTCATCCTCGCCTCGGTTGTCGTGATCCTCGTGCTCTACGTCAGGGCGCTCGGCCGCACCGGACAGACGTGGGGTCGGCGGATCGTCGGGATCAAGGTCGTGCGCCTCGACGACGGCCGGCCGATCGGTGTGCCCAAGGCCATCGGACGCAGCCTCTTCGCCGAATTCGTCTCCGGCCAGGTGTTCGTCCTCGGCTACCTGTGGGCGCTGTGGGACGATCGCAAGCAGACCTGGCACGACAAGATCGTCGGGTCCGTCGTCGTACGGGTCTGAGTCGGACGGTCTGAGTCGTAGGGGTCTGGGCGCTCAGCCCAGCACGACCATCCGGATCTCTGTCATCTCGCGAATGGTGAATGCCGGACCCTCGCGCGTGTTCCCGCTGTCACGGACACCGCCGTAGGGCTGCTGATCGGCTCGCCATGTGGGCACCTCGTTCACGAGCACACCGCCGAAGTCGAGGTTGCGGACGGCACGCAGGGCGACCGAGATGTCCTGGGTGAAGATCGACGCCTGCAGCCCGTAGCGCGTGTCGTTGGCGAGGCGGAGCGCGTCGTCGACGTGGTCGTAGGCCTGCACCGCAACGACGGGTCCGAACACCTCGAGCGCGCACACCTTCATGTCAGGGAGTACGCCGCTGAGCACCGTCGGGCGAAGAACCCCCGCGGCATCGACCGTGCCGCCCGCCTCGATACGTGCGCCTGCGGCAACCGCCTCCTCGAGCCAGCCGAGCACCCGATCACGCTCACTGGTCGAGATGAGCGACGACACCTCGGTGGCCTCGTCGAGTGGATCGCCGACGACGAGTGTCTCCACCGCCGCGGCCAGGGTGGCGGTGAACTCCTCGGCGATCGAACGGTGCACGAGGACACGCTGAGTGCTGATGCAGCTCTGTCCGGCGTGGCTGAAGCCGGCCACGCGGATCTTCGCTGCCGCGGTCCGCCAGTCACCGTCGGCCTCGATGATCACGGGTGCGTTGTTGCCCAGCTCGAGACCCACACGCTTGCGCGGTGCTCGCGCCCTGATGGCCCAGCCGACCTCGGGTGAGCCGGTGAACGTGACGAGGACGATGTCGGGATGGTCGACGATCGCATTGCCGACCGTGGCGCCACCACCGGTGACGACCTGCAGGTAGTCGGACGGAAGTCCGCACTCGTCGATCAGCATGCGAGCGAGCGCCAACGAGCTGAACGGTGTCTGTGATGCCGGCTTCAGGACCACCGGACACCCTGCCGCAATTGCCGGGCCGACCTTGTGCACGACCAGATTCAGGGGGAAGTTGAACGGGGCGATCGCGCCGACCACTCCGATCGGGACGCGCAGGGTGAACCCGAGCTTGCCCTCGCCGGCGGGGATCGCATCGAGAGGGATGACCTCTCCGGCCAGGGTGCGTGCCTCGGCGGCCGCGAAGCGGAATGTGCCGACCGCCCGTTCGGCCTCCACCCTGGCGGTGCGGATCGGCTTGGCGGCCTCGCGGGCGATGATCCGGGCGAATTCGTCGACCCGTGCGGCGAGTCGCTCGGCAGCACGGTCGAGGATCTCGGCGCGCTTCCACAGCGGCATCGGGCCTGCGTCGAGCGCCCGCCGGGCGGTCGCCACCGCTCGATCGACGTCGTCGGTGGTCATCGCCTGCACCTCGCCGATGACCGAGTCGTCGTACGGCGAGCGGACGACGATCGTGGACGGGGGTGTCGGGGTGGCCATTCCGGGGACGATACTGGCCGGGTGCCGACGGTCGCCCACCCCTATCTCGAGTGGGACGGGCCGATCGCCTTCGCCCATCGCGGTGGTGCGAGCGACGCGCCCGAGAACACGCTGCCTGCCTTCGAGCATGCCGTGGGACTCGGCTATCGCTATGTCGAGACCGACGTGCAGGTGACCGCCGACGGGGTGCTGGTCGCGTTCCACGACGACGACCTCGAGCGCACGTGTGGTCGAGCCGGCCGGATCAGCGAGATGTCGTGGCGTGAGGTGAGCGCGGCGCGTGTGCACGGTGTGGCGCCGATCCCGTTGCTCGAGGATCTCCTCGGCACCTGGCCGGATCTGCGGGTGAACATCGACTGCAAGTCCGACACTGCCGAGGAGGCCCTCGCGGCGTGTCTGCGCCGATGTGCGGCACACGACCGGGTTGCCGTCGGCGCCTTCGACGACCGTCGACTGGCTCGCCTGCGCGCTCGTGTGGGTGCGGCGCTGTGTACCTCGCTCGGTCCCGTCGGTGTCGCCGCGCTGCGGTTGGCGCTCCCCCATCGTCCCCCGGCGCACGCTGCGCAGGTCCCGGTGCGCAGTGGCCCGGTTCCGGTGGTCGACCGGCGGTTCGTCGAGCGAGCGCACCGCCGAGGACTGCACGTGCATGTCTGGACCGTCGACGATCCGGATGAGATGCGTCGCCTCCTCGATCTCGGGGTCGACGGGATCATGACCGATCGTCCGGCCGTGCTCCGCTCGGTGCTCGAGTCGCGTGGGCAGTGGCGATGAACGGTGCGCCGGTGCGCAGTGTCCGGGCTCCGAGGCGAATGGTGGCCTGTGCGGATCAACTCGCGACGCAGGCCGGGATGTGGGCCTTCGCTCGCGGCGGCGGCGCCGTCGACGCAGCCATCGCCGCGAACGCCGTCATGGCTGTCGTCGCGCCACATCTGTGCGGGATCGGTGGCGACCTGTTCGCGCTCGTGCACCACGAGGGGGAGGTGCACTGCCTGAACGCGAGCGGGCGCGCAGGTTCGGGCGCATCGGCAGCCACGCTCCGCGACGAGGGACACACGGAGATGCCCTTCCGTCACGACGTGCGTGCAGTGACGGTGCCGGGCTGTATCGACGGATGGACGGCCCTGGCCGAGCGGTTCGCTGTGCTCTCACTCGACGAGTTGCTCGAGCCAGCCATCCGCCTCGCCGACGACGGGTTCCCGGCGAGTCCGCTGCTCGTCGGGTCGGCGGCGCTCGTCGACGAGCAGGGTCGTCGATCACTCGGTGTCGTGCTCGACCAGGTGCACCACCCGGGTTCGCCGGTGCGCCGTGCGGGTGTGGCGCGCACGCTGCGGGCGATCGGTGCGCGTGGTCGCGACGGCTTCTACGGCGGCGAGTTCGGCGAGGGGTTGCTGCGCCTCGGTGACGGGCTGTTCGAACGTGCCGATCTCACCCGTTCACAGGCCGACTGGGTGACACCACTGCGTGCCACGGCGTTCGATCGCGACCTGTGGACCGTGCCGCCGAACTCGCAGGGCTACCTGCTGCTCGGTGCGGCCGCACTGGCCGATCACCACGGCCTGCCGACCGATCCGGACTCGGTCGCCTGGGCACACGTCCTCGTCGAGAGCGCGAAGACAGCGGGACGAGATCGGCCCGCAGTGCTCCACGATGCCGCCGATGGGGATGCCCTGCTGGCCGCGATCGCCGGGCGATCGGCAGAGATCGGGCCGCGAGCAGCATTCCGAGGTGGCGCAGGAGCCGCAGGCGACACCACGTATCTGTGCACGGTCGACGAGCACGGCACCGGTGTCTCGCTCATCCAGTCGAATGCGTCGGGGTTCGGCTCGTGGTTGGTCGAACCGACGACCGGTGTGAACCTCCACAACCGCGGCCTCGGCTTCAGCCTCGAGGCCGGTCACCCGGCGGAGTTGCGTCCCGGGGCGCGACCGCCTCACACGCTCTCGCCGGCCCTCGCCACGAGCGACGGATCCCTTGCCGCGGTGTTCGGCACGATGGGCGGCGACGCACAACCCCAGATCCTCCTGCAGCTGGCGGCCCGATTGTTCGGTCACCAACAGTCACCGGCGACGTCGATCCATGCCCCTCGTTGGGCACTGCAGGGTGATGTCACCGGCTTCGACACCTGGATCAGCCCCAACGGCCCGGCCGTGGCACTGGAGGGGCACGCACCCGACGAGTGGGCCGAGGGACTCGCTGCACTCGGCCACCGCGTGCGACGGCTCCCGGCGTACGACAGCGCCTTCGGCCATGCCCATGCGATCGTTCGCGACGGCGACGGGTGGTGGGCCGGCGCAGCCGATCCTCGGGCGCAGGTGGGCAGCGTCGCCGGAGACTGAGCGGCGCCGTACCCTGAGGTCGATGACCTCATCGCTCACGATCCTCGACGCGACGATGCCCGATGGTTCACGGAGCTCGCTGCGCATCGTCGATGGCGTCGTGGTTGGTCTCGTCGACCGGCAGGTCGATGGCGACGTCGTCCTCGATGCAGCGGGGCGGCTGCTGCTGCCGGCATTCGTCGAGCCACATGCCCATCTCGACAAGGCCTTCCTCGCCGAGCAGGTGCCGAATCCGACCGGTGATCTGATGGGCGCGATCCTGGCGATGGAGGCACACGCCGGACGGATCACCCACGACGACATCGTCGAGCGCGCCGAGCGCGCGGCGCGGCTCTATGCCGCGAATGGCACCACGCTGATCCGGTCGCATGTCGACGTCACCGAGTTCACCGGCGTCCGCTCCGTCGAGGCGCTCGCCGATGTTCGCCGCCGCGTGGCCGGCCTCATCGACCTCGAGCTCGTCGCACTGTGTGGCTGGCCGATCACCGGACCCGAGGGGCAGCGCCAACGCGAACTCCTCCTCGCTGCGGTCGAGGCCGGGGCCGATGTCGTCGGCGGGTGCCCGCATCTCGACGAGCGATCCGAGGCATCGATCGAGGTCTTCCTCGAGATGGCCGACCGGGCCGGGCTGCCTGTCGATCTGCACACCGACGAGCACCTCGATGCGTCACGCACCACCCTGCCCGCGCTCGTCGAACGAATCCGCGTGACGGGATTCAAGGGTGCGGTCACCGCAAGCCACTGTGTGAGCCTCGGGCTGCGTGCTCCCGACGAGCAGCGTCGGATTGCCGAGGACCTCGCCGATGCCGGCGTCGGCGTGGTCACCCTGCCGGCCACCAACCTGTTCCTGCAGGGTCGCGACCATCTGCAGGCGATGCCGCGTGGCCTCACGGCCCTGCCGGCCTTGCGCGCAGCCGGGGTCGATGTCGCAGCCGGGTGGGACAACCTGCAGGATCCGTTCAATCCGCTCGGCCGCGCCGATCCCCTCGAGGTTGCGGGCCTGATGATCCTCGCCGGTCATCACCTCCCGGTCGATGCACTCGCGTCGGTCACCACGGCAGCACGCCGCGTGCTGCGGCGTCCCGAGACGGGCCCGACTCCGGGTGCCGTTGCCGACCTCGTCCTCGTCGCGGCAGCCGATGTGCGCTCGGCGATCTCGTCGGCCCCTGCCGACCGCGTCGTCGTGCGGGGCGGCCGGATCGTCGCATGACCCCCGACGACCTCATGGCTGTCGCACTCGCCGCTGCGGCGACGGTGCGCACGACGACGTCTCCCAACCCGTGGGTCGGCTGTGCCATCGAGTGTGCTGACGGCAGCCTCGTCACCGGCGCCACGCAGCCACCCGGCGGTCCGCATGCCGAGCGTGTCGCGCTCGCCGCAGCGGGCGAGCGTGCCCGAGGTGGGCGCGTTGCGGTCACGCTCGAGCCGTGCGATCACCACGGCCGGACACCGCCGTGCACCGACGCACTGGTAGCTGCCGGCGTCAGCACCGTGTACGTCGGCGTCAGCGACAGCGATCCGCGGGTCCGCGGTGCTGGAATCGCGGCGCTGCGCCGACACGGCATCGAGGTGGTCGAAGGCGTACGCGGTGACGAGGCTGCAGGGCAACTCGCGTCGTACCTCCATCACCGTCGAACTGGTCGGCCGTACGTCATCTTGAAGTTGGCGGCCACACTCGACGGACGGACTGCCGCCGCCGATGGGTCGAGTCGGTGGATCACCGGCGATGCAGCTCGCGCCGACGCCCATCTCCTGCGCGCCGAGAGCGATGCCGTCCTCGTGGGTGCCGGCACCGTGCGCGCCGACGACCCGGCCCTCACGGTCCGCCGACCCGACGGCACACCCGCCGCGGTCCGCCAGCCACGACGCATCGTCCTCGGACGAGCACCCATCGGGTCGCGGGTGCATCCGTGCACCGAGATGTCCGGTCCGCTCGAGGACGTCCTCACCCGTCTGGGCGACGAGGGTGTCCTGCAGGTCCTCGTCGAGGGGGGTGCCCGGGTCGCGGGCGAGTTCCACCGCAGTGGGCTCGTCGACCGGTACGTCGTCTATCTCGCCCCTGCACTGGCGGGCGGCGACGACGGCGCACCGCTCTTCTCCGGTCCCGGTGCCCCGACGGTGCACGACCTGTGGCGCGGTCGTATCGTGCGCACCACGCAGCTCGGTCTCGACCTGCGCATCGACCTGGTCCCATGATCCGCCACATCGCCCGAGCCTCCGTTCCCACCCGCCATGGGTCGTTCGCGTGCGAGGTGTACGCCGGCGACGGCGCCGAGCACGTGGCGCTCGTTCGCGGCGATGTCGGCGGACCCGAGCCGGTCCTCGTCAGGGTGCACTCCGAGTGCCTCACCGGCGATGTGTTCGGCAGCCGCCGGTGCGACTGTGGCGCCCAACTCGACGCTGCGCTCGCCCGGATCGCCGCCGCCGACCGTGGAGTGCTGGTGTATCTGCGTGGTCACGAGGGCCGCGGTGTCGGCCTCGGCCACAAGATCCTCGCCTACAGCCTGCAGGACTCCGGTCTCGACACCGTCGACGCCAACCTGGCCCAAGGCCTCCCGGCCGATGCGCGGACCTACGACGAGGCAGCCGAGATCCTCGGCCAGCTCGGTGTTCGTGCCGTGCGCCTCGTCACCAACAACCCCGCCAAGTGCGCCGGTCTCGAGGCCCACGGGATCACCGTCGTCGAGCGGGTGCCGTCGCTCACCGAGCCCACACCGGAGAACGAGGCCTACCTCCGGGCCAAGGTCGAGCGGCTCGGTCACCTGATCGAGCACCTCGGCCCGTCTGCCTGAGGTCGTTTCGTCCCGTGGATTGACTTTCCGTACGGGGTCGTCCGGGCCAGTCTGCGGGCGCGAGTACGGTGTTGACATGTCCACGCCGTCCACGGGCGCACCGGCGCTGCGGTTCCGCAATGTGTCGATGGTCTTCCCCGACGGCACCCACGCTGTCGACGATGTGTCCTTCGACGTGCGTTCCGGCGAGTTCGTCAGCGTGGTCGGGCCATCGGGGTGCGGCAAGAGCACGTTGTTGCGCATCGCCTCGGGCTTGCAGCCGCATACGGCAGGCACGTGCGAGGTCGACCGGTCGAGCATCGGCTACGTGTTCCAGGATCCGACATTGCTGCCATGGCGCACGGTGCGCCGCAACGTCGAACTGAACGCAGAGTTACAGGGGGTCGACAAGGTCACCCGAGCCGCCGAGGCCGACAAGGCGATCCAACTCGTCAATCTCGTCGGCCATGAGGACAAGTACCCCAAGCAGTTGTCGGGTGGCATGCGAATGCGGTGTTCGCTCGCCCGGTCACTGGTGCTGCGACCGAAGGTCTTCCTCTTCGACGAGCCATTCGGCGCACTCGACGAGATCACTCGTGAGCGACTGAACACCGAGTTGATCAATCTGTTCCAGATCGAACGATTCGCCGGTCTGTTCATCACCCACAGCATCCAAGAGGCCGTCTTCTTGTCGACGCGCGTGCTCGTCATGTCGGCACGACCCGGCCGGATCGTCGGCGACTACAACGTCCCCTTCGCCTTTCCCCGACCACACGATCTGCGCTACGACGCCGAGTTCGCCGAACTGTGCGGCCGGGTCAGCGCCGACCTCAAGGATGCGCACGCATGACGGCACTGCACGACATCACCACGCTCGCCGCCGATCCCTCGGCCGATATCGATGAACCGCCGCCGGCGATAGTCAACGACGAGCGTGAGCCCTCGTGGATCATGCGGATGTGGCCCCCGTTCGTGACGTTCCTCGCCTTCTTGGGCGTCTGGTACCTCTACAGCTGGCTGAACTACGACAATGCCGCGCGGCGACGAAACGCCCTGCCCTTCCCCCACGAGGTCGTCTCCGAAGGCTTCATGCCGTTATGGGATGCCACCAATGGCCTCCGCCCGATCCTCGGCTACATGTGGCCGACGGTGAAGGTGACCCTGCTCGGGTTGATCATCGCCATTGTCCTCGGCACGGCCTTCGCCGTGGTGATGAACCTCTCGAAGGGTCTCGAGCGGGCGTTTTTCCCATACGCCGTCGTCCTCCAGACGATCCCCATCCTCGCCATCACGCCACTGCTCACCCAGCTGTTCGGTGAGGAGTTGGGTGTGCGGCTCGTGGTCACTGTGCTCATCGCGATCTTCCCCGTCATCACGAACACCCTGTTCGGGCTGCAGTCGACCGATCAACTGCACCACGACCTGTTCACCCTCAGCAGGGTCAGCCGATGGACCCGACTGCGCAAACTCGAGCTGCCGAGTGCGCTCCCGGCGATGATGACCGGTGTACGGATCGCCTCTGGCGGTGCGGTGATCGGCTCGATCGTCGCCGACTTCTTCTTCGCCCGAGGCGACAAGGGCATCGGCTTCTACATCCGCAACAAGCAGCAGCGGGCAGCCAACCGGCCAGAGATGTTCGCCGGCACGATCACGGCCTCGTTGTTCGGCGTCGTGATGTTCCTGATCGTCGGGTGGGTCACCACCCGCGCCATTCGCAACTGGCACGAATCCGCTCGGCGCCGGTCGTGAGCCACACCAACCAGGGGAGGAAACACATGACAGCAAGGAAGACAGCGGCGTTCGTCGCGCTGCTCTCGTTCGGAGCCCTCGGCGTCGCCTGCGGCGACGATTCCGACGGTTCGTCGAGTGGCGACGTCTGCCCCGAGAAGTTGGTCATCCAGACCGACTGGTATCCCGAGCTCGAGCACGGCGGCACCTACCAGCTCATCGGTCCGAACGGCACCGCGAGCAAGGAGAGCCAGTCGTACTCGGGTACTGTGCAGGAGCAGTACGCCGTCGGCGGTCTGAAGGAGATCGAGATCAAGACGGTCAACTTCGACAAGCAGAACAGTGCCGTGCTCCTCGACGGTGAGGCCGACATGGCCTACATCGGTATCGCGGATGTCATCAAGGACTCGGGCGCCATCGACATGGTCGCCATTGCCAAGACCCTCGATCAGGATCCGCAGATGGTGATGTGGGACCCGACCCAGTACGACATCCAGAAGCCCGAGGACATCGCCGGCACGGGCGCCACGGTGCTCCACTTCCCGGGTGTGTCGTACATCGACTACATGATCGGCAAGGGGTACATGACCGCCGAGCAGAGCAACCCGAGCTACGACGGGTCCGATGCGAAGTGGGTCGCCGATGGCGGTTCGGTCATCCAGCAGGGATTCGCCACCAACGAGGTGTACAAGTACGAGAACGAGATCGCTTGGAAGGACGGGGCTCCGGCCGACGTGTCCTTCTTCACGGTCAAGGAACTCGGCTTCGACAACTACCCGGCAGCGATCACCATGATGCGCGACAAGGCTGAGGAGCTCGACGATTGCCTCAAGCTGCTCGTCCCGAAGATGCAGCAGGCATGGGTCGACTTCTTCAACGAACCCACGCCGGTCACCGACAAGATGATCGAGATCAACGAGACCTACGACGGGTTCTGGTTCCTCAGCGAGGGACTGAACGAGGCCGGTCTGAAGTTGCTCGACGAGAAGGGCATTGGCGACAACAGCCCCGACGGCACGTATTGCACCCTCGATCCGGGCAAGGTGCAGGCGATGTACGACCTGCTCAAGCCGATCTTCGAGGCACAGGGCACGACCGTCACCGACGACGTGACCACGACCTACGACAACACGTACTGCAAGGACGCTCCCGGCCGCTGAGCCGATCGAGCATCTGACATACCCACGGGGGTCGGCGTCGAGCCGGCCCCCGTGGCGCGTTCAGGACACGTTGTCGAGTTGGTCGACCACGACCTGCAGAAGCACATCGGCTCCTGCAGCGATGTCGGCGGGAGTGGTGTACTCGGCCAGATTGTGCGACAGGCCATCGACACTGGGCACGAACACCATGGCGGTCGGGCAGATCCGGGCGAGCATCTGCGCATCGTGACCTGCGCCGCTCGGCATCCTGCGGGTCGAGTATCCGAGTCGGCGCGCGGTTGCCTCCACGAGGTCGATCATCGCCGGGTCGAAGTCGACCGGTTCGAACCGCGCAAGGGTTCGCCGCTCGATCGTCACACCCTCGGCGCGCGCAGTCTCGTCGCACAGTGTCTGGAACTGGCGCTCCGCCGAGCGCAGGAGCATCTCATCGGTGTTGCGGAGATCAACCGTCATCACGACCCGTGCGGGCACCACGTTGACCAGGTTCGGGTGGAACTCGAGTCGACCGACCGTGGCCACTTGGGTGCCGCCCATGTCCGCAGCGATGTTCCGGACACCGACGGCGATGGACGAGGCGACCAGTCCGGGGTCGTGGCGCAGGCGCATCGGGGTGGTGCCGGCATGGGCGGACTGACCGGTGATCGTCAGCTCGGTCCACGAGATGCCCTGGACGCCGGTGACGACCCCGATCGTGATGCCTTCATCCTCGAGAACCGGACCCTGTTCGATGTGCAGCTCGAAGAACCGGTGGGGCGCACCCGCCGTCGGGCACGGCATCGGTCCCGCATAGCCGATCCTCGACAATTCCTCGCCGAGTCGCGCCCCGTCATCTGTTGCGCGGACGTCGAGGGCCTCCTCGAGCGGCATGCCGCCGACATGCACGAGACTGCCGAGCATGTCGGGGGCGAAACGTGCCCCCTCCTCGTTGGTGAAGAACGCCACGCTGAGGGGTCGGCGAGGTGTCATCCCGGCCGACCGGAGGACCTCGACGATCTCGAGGCCGGCGAGCACACCGAGGTTGCCGTCGAAGCGACCGCCGGTCCGCACGGTGTCGATGTGTGAGCCGATCATCACGGGCGCAGCGGTCGTGTCGAGTCCCGCCATCGTGCCGATGACGTTGCCGATCGCATCGATCGTCACCGTCAGGTCGAGGTCGCGCATCCAGGCGACGACGAGGTCGCGCCCGTCCCGGTCGGCGTCGGTGAGGGCGAGCCGGGCGTTGCCGCGCTCGCCGTTCGGACCGATCACGGCGCCGATCTCGCCGAGTTGCTCGATGCGACGCCACAGGCGATCGATGTCAACCCGGAGGTCGTGCGTCGAGGAGGGCGCCGTGCTCATGATCGCCCGAAGTCGAATCGGGCGATCTCCCCGAGTGCCGCGCAGAACGCGCTGACGGCTCCCTCGAAGAGCCGACTGCCGTGGTCGGCGTTGGCTCCGGTCGGATCGCCGATGTACCCATCCGGATGGAAGTCGTTGCTCAGCCAGCCGAAGCTGACCTGACCACCGAAGCGCACATAGGTGTTGTCGGCCAGCCCCTCGGGAACACGGCGCTCGGCCTTCGCCATGTCGACGAGATGAGGGACCAGGTGGAGCATCAGCGAGGTCTCGTCGTGACCGCCGTGGACACCCATCCCCAGTTCGTTCGCCGCCGACTCGCCGCCCTGGTCGGGCGGCACCCCGGGATGGGCGAGGAAGGTCATCAGACCGTGGGCGAGCCGCAGGTCGCGATTTGCCACGCTGCCGAGTGAACTGTTGCCGCCGTGTCCGTTCAGGAACACCAACCGTTGCGCCCCGGTCAACGCGATGCACCGTCCGAGATCGTCGAGGACTAGGAGCAAGGTCGTCGCCGAGAGCCACACGGTGCCCGGCGACCAGGCATGTTCGTTGCTCTTGGTGTAGTCGAGGGTCGGGAGCAGCCAGACGTCGAACTCGTCCCCCACGCGATCCACCGCTGCGCGAGCCACGGCCGACGCGATGACGCTGTCGGTGCTGAGTGGGAGATGTGGGCCGTGCTGTTCGATCGCGCCGAGCGGCTGGACGATGATGCTCCGAGGGCCGATCAATTCGGCGAGGCGAGGGGCCGACAGGTCGGGGATGAACCGGGACACGGCCGCACGATAGCCCTGTGGCGCCGCAGACGCATCGGTGGTGCAGAATGTCGCCGTGGGATCCCGCGACCGTGATGCGATCGTCATCGGTGCGGGTCACAACGGCCTCGTCTGTGCCGCCTATCTCGCCCGGGCGGGCCTGCGGACGCTGCTCATCGAGGCGCGAGACGTCGTGGGTGGCACTGCGGGCAGCGAGACGTTCGCCGGCGCGACGGTGAACATCTGCAACTGCGATCACCTGACGTTCCGCTCGACCCCCATCGCCGACGAGTTGGGGCTCGCCGACCTGGGGCTGCGCTATCACGACGTTGCTCCCTCGCAGGTGAACATGGTGTGGTCGGGCGGACCGGCATGGGCGATCCATCATTCGGTCGAGGAGACCATTGCGTCGATCGCCCGGTCCTATCCCGCCGAGGTCCCTGCCTACCGCCGCTATCTCGAGGACGCCCTGCCGGCAGTTCGTCTGGTCCTCGATGCGGCGAACGAGGTCCCGAGTGTCGGCGGTCTCCTGCGACGGATCGCGAGTACGCGCGGTCGCGGTGCCGCGACGCTCCTGCGGTGGAGTCGGCGCAGTGCAGCGGAGATCATGCGCTCGTACTTCTCGGCCGATGCGCTCCAGTCACCGGGTCTGGTCGTCGGACCGATGGTCTGGGGTGTCTCACCGGAGTTCCCCGGCACCGGTCTCGGGGCGCTGACCTACGCATTCCGTCATGCCGCCACGGTCGGCCGGCCGATCGGTGGGAGCGGCGAGGTGCCACGGACCCTGCTACTGGCCTTCGAGCGGGCCGGCGGTCAGGTGTACACGGGGACGTCGGTCAGTGCGATCACCTGTGAGGGCGACGGAGTGAGAGGGGTCGTGCTCGCGGACGGGACCGAGATCACCGCCGATGTCGTGGTGAGCGCGTGTAATCCGCACGACACGTTCCTCCGCTGGCTCACCTCACCCCCCGACCGTGCGGCTCGGCTCGTGCGCAGATGGCAGACCGTGCCGCACAGCGACGGCTACGAATCGAAACTCGATGCCGTGCTGACTGCTGCGCCTCGGTGTCGGGCGGCGGTCGAGGGTGGGTTGCCCGAGGCCGTCGCAGCCACCCACGTCGTCGCCCCGTCGATCGCCGACATGCATCGTGGATTCGAGTTGATGGGTGCCGGACAGGTGCTCCCCCGGCCGGCGTTCCTCGCCAACACGCCGACGATCGACGATCCATCGGTTGCGCCAGAGGGTCGTCACGTGTTCAGTCTCGAAGCCCTCTTCACCCCGTACGGACTCCGCGGCGGATGGGCCGGCAGCACCGAGCCAGCCCGCTGGCTCGACCTGTACGGCACGCTCGTCGACGGCCCGTTCGCCGAGACGATCGTGGAGTGGCGGGCCGTCACCCCCGACACCTACGAGCGAGAGTTCCGCCTCCCCCATGGTCATGCGACGAGTTTCGCTGGTGGACCTCTCGCGGTGCTGCGCCCGACCCATCCCGAGCTGACGCGCTACGAGACGGCGGTGGACGGCCTCTACCTCACCGGAGCGGCGACGTTCCCCGGCGCAGGGGTATGGGGCGCGAGTGGCCGCAATGCGGCGCTCACGGTGCTGCGGAGACGCTGACGGCGACCCACCCGTCGAGCTCGTCGACCTGGTCGACGACCATCGGCGCGAGCGCAGCGACCACGTGCTCGTATCGGGTCGCCAGGAGTCCGCTCAGGATGAGCCGTCGGCCGGTCACCCGGCGCAGGTCGTGGGCGAGGTCGAGCAGCACCGGCGCGAGGATGTTGGCCACCACGAGGTCGTAGACACCGGCCACCTCCGCGAGCGGCGTGGTCGATGCGTCGATGACGACGCCGTTGATCGCGGCATTGCTCGCAGTGGCGGCGATCGCCGCGGGTGAGATGTCGATCGCGCTGACCGCACTCGCGCCGCAGCGGGCGGCGAGGATCGCGAGGACACCGCTGCCGCAGCCGACGTCGAGGACACACTCACCCGGATGCAGTCCACGCTGTAGGGCGCGCGCGGTGAGCAGCGTCGTCGGGTGATCGCCCATCCCGAAGGTTGCCGCAGGGTCGATCCGAATCGCTGTCGAGACGTGGGGTGCCTCGACCCACGTCGGCACGATGGCGATATCCGGTGTCACGAATGTGGGGCGGGCGAATGCCTTCCACGTATCGGCAACTGCGGTGTCGATCGTCTCCTCTCGCCACGGCCAGGCGAGTGGGCCAGGGTCGGCACCGTCGAGGCTCGTCCACAATTCGATCGAGCCGTCCGGACCCGGTCGCTCCTCGACGGCCATCACGCCGAGTGCCCACAGCGCATCACTGGCGACCTCGACCTCGTGAGCCGCAACGGTGACGACGAGGGCGCGCATCAGTCGAGACGGCGCAGCAGGCCCCGATACGTCGCGGCGCGACGGCGGTAGGCCTCGACGCCGCGTTCGATGTCGGCGCGTCGCGCCCGGTCGGCCTTGATCGCGGCGGGCGTACCGACCGCCAAGGCGTTCGGGGGCACCTCCGTGTCGTTCAACACCACGGCGTTCGCCGCAACGATCGCCCCCGAGCGCACCACGACCCGGTGCAGCACGACACTCGCATTGCCGATGAGGCACCAGTCCTCGACCGTGCATCCCTCGAGGTGGACCAGATGACCGACGACGCAGTCGTCGCCGACGAGTGTCGGCGTGTGTGGGGTGGTGTGGATGACCGCGTTGTCCTGGATACTCGTGCGGGCACCGATCCGGATGAACCCGTCGTCACCTCGCAACACGGCTCCGGGCCAGATACTGCTCTCCGGCCCGATCGAGACATCGCCGATGATGACCGCCTCGGGGTGCACATATGCGTCCGGGTGGATGTCGGGATGCCGCTCCCCGAGCGCGTAGATGCCCATGCGCGCACAGTACCGGCCTGCCCGGCGGTGGAGCGAGGTGCCCCGAACCGATACCGTGGGCGCCCATGTCCCGACGGATCGACATCGAGCTCACCAGTGCGCGCCCCGATGGCACGTGGACGTGGCGGGCGGCAGGGGCCCAGCAGCCCCGCGGTGTCGTCGCCGGCAGCCTCGTCCCCGCCGGTGCGGCGGTGGGTGCGGTCCTGCGAGCCGAGGCCGACCACGACGTCGACGGCATCACGATTCTCTCCGTCGCGGTGATCAAGGAGCGTGAGGGCAAGGGGAACCTGCTCGAGCTCAAGGTGAACGATGCGCCCTTCGAGGGCGTCACCCAGCAACTCGCCCGTCGCGAGCGAGGTGACCGGCGATCGGACGATCGTCGGGGTCCGCGTCGCGACGGTGAGCGCCGTGGACCACGCCGCGATGCGTCGGCGGGGCCCGCCGACGGACGAAGTGACCGCGGCGCACGGACCGATCGCAGTCCGCGACCCGACCGTGGTCGGCGGCCCGAGCGCCGTCCCCGCTTCGAGGCGCCCCCCGAGTTGCCGCAGCGTCCGAAGGCCAAGCGGCTCCGTCCGGGGCGGGTGCACCGCGACGCAGCGCTCGGTGCGCTCGGCCCCGCCGAACGCGTCGTCGCCGAGCCGCTCCTTCAGGGCGGCATTCCCGCCGTTCGACAGGCGATCGCGGCGCAGAACGCAGCCCTTCGCGAGCAAGGTGCACCGACGGTCGACGAGAAGGGTCTGCTCAAGTTGGCCGAAGATCTGCAGCCCGGCCTCCGGGTCGCCGAGTGGCGCGACCGTGCTGATGCGGCACTGGCCGAGGTCGATCAGCTCGACCTGCGCGATCTGCGCAGCGTCGTGGTCGCCGCCGATGATCCGATGGTCGCCCGCGATGAGTCGACCCGTGAGCTCGCCGCCGCGCTGAAGGCAGCACTGACCACTCGCCAGGAGCGCGAACTCGAGTTGTGGCTCGCTGACATCGACGCCGCCCTCGGTGTCGGTCGTGTGGTCAGAGCACTCAAGTTGTCGTCGCAGCCCCCGAAGGCGGGGATTCGCTTCCCGAGCGAACTCGCGGCTCGCCTCGCCGCGGCAGCCTCGGAGAATCTCACCACGGATGCGCTCGCCGACCGCTGGGTCGCCGTGCTCGAGGCGGCGGCGTTCAGTCCGGTGCGTCAGCAGATCAAGGCCACTGCACCGCCGACCCAATCGAGTGACGAGCTCGTCGCCACCGTCCGGCGTCTCGGCCCGGCGCTCCCCCAGATCGCCGCACTGTTCGGGATCGAGGTCTCCTCGACCGCCGCCCAGCCCAAGCCACTGCGGCCGACCCGCCCGGCCGCACGAGCGCCGAAGCGGCCACCCACGCCCGCCGGCTGACTCGTCGCCCCTCGTCGCCGACCACTACCGTCGGCGCCATGAGCGACATCGTCACCTCTGAGGTCGTCGGCCGCGTTGCGGTCATCACCCTGAATCGTCCCGAGGCCCGCAACGCTGTCAATGGCGACGTGGCGGCCGGTCTCGAGGCCGCGATCGATGCGATGGAGGCCGACCCCGAGGTGTGGGTCGGTGTGCTCACGGCATCGACCGCCGGGCAGGAGCGGCCGGTGTTCTGCGCCGGGGCCGACCTCAAGGCGCTCAACTCCGGACAGGGCGCGGCCCTCGGGACGGCCCGTGGCGGCTTCGCCGGGTTCGTCTACAGGGAACGGGTGAAGCCGGTGATCGTCGCCGTCGATGGGCTCGCCACCGCAGGAGGGTGCGAGATCGTGCTCGCCGCCGACATGGTCGTGGCCACGACGAGATCGGCGTTCGGTCTGGCTGAGGTGAAGCGGAACCTGATCGCCGGCGCCGGTGGACTGTTCCGGCTGCCACGGGCGATCGGACGAGCTGCGGCCATGGAGGCGATCCTCACCGGTGAGCCGATTCCTGCCGAGCGCGCCCATCAACTCGGCCTTGTCAATCGACTCGTCGGCCCGGGCGAGGCGCTCGACGCCGCGCTCGCTCTCGCGGCGCAGATCACCGCGGCTGCCCCACTTGCGGTGTGGGCGAGTCGGCGCGTCGTGCTCGCGGCCGACACTGCGGATGACAAGACCCTCATCGAGATGACGAACGCCGAATTCGGCAAGATCCTGGCCTCGGAGGACACCAAGGAGGGCCTGACGGCGTTCATCGAGAAGCGGCCACCCGACTGGAAGGGCCGCTGACGCCGTTCGGCGGTCACTTCCTCAGTCGAGCGTCCTCGACACGGTGATCTTCCTGGCCGTGATCCCGGCACGCTCGTAGAGGTTCTTGGTGTCACGGTCGCCGGGCAGGGCCGTGCCCTCCACGCGGACGCATCCGCTCCGCCGTGCGTGCTCGACGGCCGCAGCGAGCAACTCGTCGCCGAGTCCGTGCTCGCGTGCATCGGGATGCACGAAGACCTGTCGCACACTGAGGGTCACGCCATCGACCTTTGCCTCGAGAAATCCCACCGCGTCACCGTCGAGCGTCGAGACCCAGGTCGGACGCCGGTCGTCATCGACATGATCCCCCCAGTCGCCCACCAGGGGTGTTTCTGCCAACAGCGCCGGCCCTCCACGGATCTCCGCCGCCGCAGAGCGGGCAAGCTGCTCGAGCCAGCCGACGAGGGTGCAGTCGTCCCGACGCAGGCGCCGGACAGCGAACTCCATCAGGCAGCGGACAACTGGTCGACCTTGGCCAGCACCGTCCGACGGGCACGCGTGGCTGCCTCGTACGAGCGCACACGGTCGATCTCGTCGGGCCGCAACCGCTCGAGGAGCGCGACGACCTCGGCGGCCGGGAGCGAGTCGTACCCGGCAAAAGGCTCCTCCGGGCGGGGTGCCGGGGCCGACACACGCTGCGTCCCGGGTGTCGCGGGCTCGGCTCGCTGGCGCATCTTCGTTCGCGCGACGGCGACGCTCATCTTGCCGATCATGTGCGCAGTGCGTACCTGATGTTCGACGGAACGTCGACGTTCGTCGACGAGCCGAGGCCCATCATGACGGAGCAGGTCGATGAGCCCGATCGGCGCGAAGATCGCAACCTCGACCGCGCGGGCAGCGATGTTGGTGACCGACGGGCGTTCGGTCATGTGAACAGCGGGCACTCGTCGTCGGCTACGGGACAGCCGGGCGCGTTCTGGCGGACGAGCAGGAAGCAACTCGGGCACAGCTTCTCATCGGCTCGCTTGGGCTGTAGCCGATCCCCCGGATCCGAGCGGTCCTCGGGCTCGGCCTCTTCGTCGGCTTCCTCGTCGGGTGCCTCGAGACGGTCCTTGAGGATGGTGTCGAGGTCGGCCTCGACATCGTCGGGCGCAAGCATCTCCTCGTCGTCGTCGTCCTCGTCGGTGACGGCACGACGCGGCGCACCGCCCTCTTCCTCCTCGGTTTCCTCGTCCTCGAACTCGTCGTCGGCCTCGAACTCTTCGTCGAGGTCTTCCTCGAGCTCCTCCTCGTCGAGATCGTCGACATCGAGTACGTCTTCGACGTCGTCCTCGACCTCTTCACCCTCGTCGAAGTCTTCCGCTTCGAGATCCTCGTCGTCTGCAGCCATTGTTTCCTCGTCACCTCGCCGTCGTGAGTCGGGGTCCTACGCGAGTGGCGGGGAGGCTACCTCCGAGAGTCGACGAAACGGACCTCGGAGATGGCCCATGGGCACACCGATCAGGTGGTTCCCCGACGGGCCTCGGCGCGCCGCTCGGCAGCCAGACGCTCGAGTTCCGGGGCTGCAGTCGTCAGGTGCGACATGGCACCGGCGACCGCTCGGTGGCCAGCCTGCTCGTCGATCAGCCGGTGCATCTCGAGCACGATGCGCCGATAGGAAGGGTGCCCCTGTGGCGAGGATCGCAGTTCGAGCAGGTGGACCGCTTCTCGCGCATTGAACTGCATCGAGTAGCGCATCCGATAGGCCATGCTGACCGCGTACTGGGCCTGCTCGGGGAACTCGTGGTGGAGTGCGTCGTACAGCGACGCCGACCGAGCCATCGCCTCGTCGAACACGTCCGACATCCCCGCTTCCTCGACGAGCTCGGGTCGGACATATCCGTGGTTCGGCGTGAGCCGCTGCCACTCGATCGTCAGCATCCGGTGGCGTTGAAGGTCACGGAACGCGCCGTAGTCACTCAGCACGTCGAATCGATAGTCGATCCGCTCGAAGGCCCGTCCGGGCCGGTGGCGGCGATTCTCACGCTCACCGACGTAGGCGCGAAGGAGCGCGAGCCGTTCGGTCGGCCCGAGGCTGCGCACCCGCTCGAGCACCTGCCGCTCAGGGAGGTCGGTGTGCGAGTAGCAGATCGCTGCGAGCAGCTTGTCCTCGGCGTCAGGATCGAAATCGACGAGCTCGACTGCTGCGGCCCGCTCGACCGGAGCCGAGGCGAACAACGACGACACCAGCTCGGCAGTGTGTGTTCGAGTCGACTCCAGGTAATGAGTCCATCGTCCACCACGCTCTGGCAGGTCGACACGACGCAGGAAACTGGGGATCACCTTGCGCAACTCGGTGAGCATCAGATCGGCGTAGGCCCGAGCCTCGGGCAGCGGATGGGCGCGCATGCGCACCAGCAGCGCCTCGAAGGCCTGACCCGATCCGTAGATGCCGACGTTGCTCAACGCGGCTGCGGGCAGCACGCCTCGGACCGCGTCGAGCGCTTTGGCGCGAGTGGCGGTGCGATAGACGAAGTCGCTGTCGTTCGGATCGCGCGGGATCGTTGCCCTGACATGGTCGGTGACCCGCGTGAGCAGCAGGCTGTAGCTGTCGAACATCCGGTCCATGTCGCCGACGTACCGCGTACCGAACCGACTCGACAGGATCGCTGGATCACGGTGGAAGCGATACCGACCACCGAGACGCGCGTCGTAGCTGATGTAGCGCGTGCTCTGCTCGAGATAGCTCATCAGCCGACCCCACTCGAGCACCTTGGTGAGGATGTTGCTCGCCTGCTCGCAGGCCAGATGCACGCCGCCGAGCTGGGCGACCGAGTCGTCGCCATATTCGAAGAACACCTTCTCGTAGAGTTCCTCGGCTCGATCGAGGCCAACTGTTGCATCGACCGTTGCGTCACCGCTGATGTCGAGATCGCCGACGAACTCGTCGAGGAAGAGCCGACGGAGGCTCTTGGGACTGCGGCTGTAGCGGGCGAACAGCGCACCCTTGACCACCTCGGGCAGGTTCACCAGGGCGAACACCGGACCGTCGAGATTGGTGAAGTATCGACGAAGGACGTCCTGCTCGGTGGCGGTGAACTCCTCGGGGACGTAGACCGTCACGAAGGGTCATCCTACGGGGCGGGCCCGCTGCGTCAGGGGATCGCCCGGAGCCCTCTCAGGAGCCCCTCAGGGCCCGGCGAGTACGTCGACGCCGATGGGCCGGGCGGCGAATTCGGCACTGATCCGGGCCCTCAGGTCGGCCGAGGCCCACAGATCGACGACGGTCATGGCCATGGCCTTGGCCCCATCGATGACCGCTCGGTCGCCGGCAGGGCCCCCGGCGTGTTCGGCGAAGTCGACGCTGTGGATCGGGACCCCGTCGGGGGCCACCTTGATCATCGGGTGGATCGACGGCACCAGATGGCTGATGTTGCCCATGTCGGTGCTGCCCATCACCGACCGACCCGCCGAGCGGGGGTCGACGACCGTCCGTCCGAGGCGGGCTGCGTTGGCCACATAGGTGCCGACGAGGGGCGCGTTGTCGATCATCTCGGCATAGACATTGTCGATCCACTCGTGGTGCATCGTGCAGCCACACGCGAGGGCGGCACCCTCGAGGCACGAGAGCACGCGCCGCTTCAGTGTCTGGAGTGAGTCCACAGTGGCCGACCGCACGTACCAATCCATCGCCGCGGTCGCCGGCACGATGTTCGGCTTGTCGCCCCCCTTGGTGAAGACGCCGTGGATGCGCTCGTCGGCTCGGATGTGCTGACGCAACGCTGCGACGTTCATGTAGCCGAGGACTGCGGCATCGAGCGCATTGCGACCCTCCCAGGGTGCCGCGGCGGCGTGCGCGGCTCGTCCGGCGAAGTTGACCTCGAGACCCTGGATCGCGAGGCAGTCCATCTTCAACAGATCCGCGTCGGCCGGATGGACCATCATCGCCGCATCGACGCCGTCGAACGCGCCGCGTCGCGCCATGCGGACCTTTCCTCCGCCGCCTTCCTCGGCCGGCGTGCCCATGATCCGCAGACGGCCGCCGAGCGATTCGGCCACGATCGCAGCCGCGAGTCCGGCGCCGAGTCCCGCTGCAGCGATCACGTTGTGGCCGCACGCATGGCCGATCCCTGGGAGTGCGTCGTACTCGCACAGCACCGCAACAGTCGGGCCGCCGAGGTGAGAAGTCGAGGCAACAGTGGCGTCGAAGGCTGTCTCGAGTCCGAATGCCTGTCGTTCGACGACGAGTTCACCCGCTCCGCTGAGCTCGTCGAGCAGGTCGGTGAGCAGTCCGTGGGCGAAGTGCTCCTCGTAGTTCAACTCAGGTCGAGCGTGGATCTGGCGGCTCGCATCGACAAGACGGTCGGCGAGTTCGTCGACCCGGTCGCAGACCTGCTGTTTCGCCTGTTCGACGTCGATCACCGGAACCTCCTACGCCCGACCCTAGTGGCCGGGTGGCCACCTCAGACGAGGACCTCGACGGCCGCGGGGCGGACGGTGAGGTCGATCTGGGTCGTCGACATCCAGAACACTCCGTCGAGATAGACGCGCAGCGGACGATCGAACGACAGACGCGTCCGAGTGACCGATGAGACCGTCAGGTCGGGATGCGGGAGGTGTGTACCGGTGATCGCTCGACGGCGTGCGGCCACACGGGCCCGCCACGGCATCGTGGGGGCCACCTGGAGCACTTCGATCCGGGCGTCACCGGGGTGGCCGCGTGGCGCGACGTCGTGCCGTCCGATGAATTGGGCGTTCATCGCGAATGCGACGGGCCCCCGCCACGAGCGTCGCCGGGCGACGAGGTGGGCGACGAAGACCGACGATCGCCCCTCCGATGTCACCTCGACGATGTCGACCGCTGCGCGCACGACACTGGCACCGCGGTGGATACGGCCCGGGGTGCCACCCCCCATCGTTCGCGCGAGGTCGCCACCGGCAAGCGCGATGGGCCGCTGAGATTCCGTGCCGGCGGCACAGAGCTGCGCCAGCTCGGCATCGGAGGTCACAACGGTGACCTCGTCCGGTAGGACGACAACGGTCCCCCATTCACTCCCGCGTCGGATACTCACGTCTCCCCCGGTTCCGCCGACGCAGCGATGATCCCACGGAACAATCCGTCGGACGCCGCTCGTGCGGCGTCACGTGTCGAGGACGATGGTGCAACGAGCGCGATCTGACGCAGCAGGTCGACGAGTTGGCGGATGGTGCGCACGAAGTCACCACCGGAGAGCTCGGCGGCGTCGACGACGTCGGCGAAGTCATCCCCTGCCGCCCATGCAGCGGCGACGTCGATGAAGCCCGGGTCGGGACTGCGATGCTCGGCGAGTCCGGCATCGATCTCGAGGCGATGGAGTTCGTCGCTCGTGCGCAGCACGTCGCGCCATCTCCGTCGCACCAGCGGTGACGGGAACACCGGTGCGGGGGGCGGTTCGGGTGAGCGGTGCTCGTAGACGAAGGTACTCACGAGTCCCGCGAGGGCCGGGGCGTCGAGGTCGTCGAGCAGACCACGCACGAGACACTCCGCAACGAGCAGATCCGACTCGTGGAAGACACGCACGAGAACGCGGCCCGATGTGGTGAGCGACCAGTCGGAGACGTAGCCCCATGACTCGAGCACCGAGAGCACTCGATCGAAGTCGCGGGCCACGGATCGGCCTCGACCCTCGATGCGGGATTCGAGGTCGGCGATCTCGGCTGCCACCCGCTCGGCTCGTGAGGCAGCCTTGAGTCGCTCGTCGAGGTCTGGGTCGTCCTCGACCGGGTGGGTCGGGGGGAGTCGATCACTCCCCCGCTCGAGATGCGGTCGGGGCGAGATCACGGCGCGCTCGAGACGTCGGACGACCTCGCGGCGGTACTCGGGAACGTGTGGGGAATAGCCAGTGGGAAGTTCGACATGGCCGACGACGTCGGGAATCTCGTCGAAATCGACGACCGACAGTTGGACCAGGTCGCGGGCCGGTGTCACGGCGCTGAGCTTCACGCCCCCCTTCCGGCTTGCCGTGCTGAGCACCACGACCCGTCCAGCGAACCGACCCTTGCGCGCGTGGATGATGTCGCCGGGTCGGAGTGCCCCGAGTGCCGTCTCCACCGGGTCGTCACGCGATGGCGTTGTGCTCGCCGATCGTCTGCGGAAGTCGTCGAGATCGCCGAACGGGCTGTGGGCCATCTCGAGGAGTTCGCTGTGGCGCTGGCGCCGGTTGTCGAGGCGGGCCTCGAGGCGCACGACGTCGCGGTCGGCCTGGAATTGGGCGAAGGAGAGGTTCAACAGGTGATGAGCCCGCTCACTGGTGCAAGTCCGCACGAGATTGGCCGCCATGTTGTACGTGGGCCGGAAGGCAGAGCGCAGGTGGAACGATCGACTCGCTGCGAGAACGGCCACCTGGTCGAATCCGACCCACGGTGTCCACAGGACGACGGCGTTGCCGTGGTCGTCGAGCCCCCGACGACCCGCGCGACCGGTGAGCTGGGTGTACTCGGCCGGTGTGAGCTGCGTGTGGTGGTCGCCGGTGAACTTGGTGAGCTTCTCGATCACGACACACTTCGCCGGCATGTTGATGCCGACCGCGAGGGTCTCGGTCGCGAAGACCACCTTCACGAGCCCCTCGACGAAGCACACCTCGACCACTTCTTTGAAGGGCGGGATCATGCCCGCATGGTGGGTCGCGATCCCGGCGTCGAGCTGGGCCATGAACTGTCCGTAACCGAGGACGGCGAGGTCGGCATCGGAGAGGCCGCCGAGGCGTTCGTCGCAGATCGCGGCGATGCGGTCGCGTTCGTCGCCAGTGGTGAGCCGGATTCCCGCCGACAGGCAACTGCGAGCGGCCTCGTCGCACTGGTTGCGGCTGAAGATGAAGTAGATGGCGGGCAGCATCCCGCGCTCTGCGAGCAGGTCGATGACGTCGATTCGCGATGGCGTGAAGAGTCGTCTGCGGGCGTGGCGCTGTCCGCGCCTGGCATGGCGACTTCCCTCGTCATCGAGTCGACGCGCGTCGGAATTCGGTCGACCTGCAACGAGCGTCGGCAGGAGCTGGAGCCGATCGTTGGTCGCATCGCCCACGAGATAGTGGTTCTCGAGACGGACCGGCCGGCGCTCTTCGACCACTGATCGGGTCGGGCCGCGGACCGTGGTGATCCATTCGGCGACCTCGCTCGCATTGCTGACCGTCGCCGAGAGGCACACCAACCTGATCGCCGCCGGCAGGTGGACGATGACCTCCTCCCACACGGGGCCCCGGTAGGCGTCCTGCAGGAAGTGGACCTCGTCGAGCACGACGAGTCCGAGTCGCCGCAGCGCCGGCGAGTTGGCGTAGATCATGTTGCGCAGGACCTCGGTGGTCATCACGACGACCTCGGCCTCACCGTTCACCGAGGTGTCGCCCGTGAGCAGACCCACACGTCCAGCACCCAGGTCGTCGCACAGGTCACGGTACTTCTGGTTCGACAGAGCTTTGACGGGTGTCGTGTAGAACGACCTCCGGCCATCGGCGAGCGTGGCTCGAATTGCGTACTCGGCCACCGCCGTCTTGCCGCTCCCGGTGGGTGCAGCGACGAGCACCGACTCACCGTCGTCGAGCGCGTCGAGTGCTCGGATCTGGAAGTCGTCGAGATCGAAGGCGAACGATGCCGTCAGCGCATCCCGATCGGTCCGCACGTCGTCAGCCTGCAGCCTCACGAGCACGCCGGCGACGCTGGGCGACCAGCCCGATGACCACACTCGCGAGGTAGAAGATCATCATCGGCAGTGCCATCGCCATCATCGAGTAGGGATCACCGCTCGGGGTGACCACTGCGGCGACGAGGAACACGATGACCACGGCGTAACGCCACTGCTTGGCGAGCGTCTGCGGGGTGACGACGCCGACGAGCTGGAGGAACACGAGCAGTACGGGAAAGAGGAACGTGACGCCGAACGCGGCAACCATCAGACCGAACAGGCTCACGTACTTGCTCACCTGGAAGTTCGCCCGTACATCCTCACCCGCCCACGAGATGAGGAAGTCGAGGGCGGGGGTGAGTGTCAGGTAGGCGACGAGGCCGCCGAGGAGGAACAGCACGATCGACGACACGATGAACGGAATCGCATACCGCTTCTCCTTGGCGTGGAGCGCAGGCACGATGAAGCGCCAGATCTGCCACAGGATCACCGGCATGGCGACGATGATGCCGCCGTAGGTGCTGATGCTGAGACGTGTCGTGAATCCCTCGAGTGGACCGATGAATTGCACCTCACACGTGAGGGTCGGATCCTGCTCACAGAGTCGCTCGTACGGGGCGAGCATGAAGGCGAGCACATGGTCGTACAGCGCAAGGATGGCGATGAGTCCGAGGGCGATCGCGAGGACCGACCGGATGATCCGTGTCCGCAGCTCGGCGAGGTGCTCGACGAGCGTCATGTGGCCACCGCTCGTGACCGTGGTGTCGTCGCTCATGTGGTGGCGTCTCGATCGTCGCGCTCGTCGTCACCTGCATCTGGGGACTCGTCGACCGCTGAGGGGTCCATGTCGCCGTTGAGCGCGTCGGTCGGTTCGGACGGCGAGTCGTTCCGACGAGCGACGCGTTCAGCGCGTCGGGGGTTGGCCGCTCCGAAGTTGAGCGCCGAGTCAGGTCGGGGGGCCGGTGTGCGATCCGGCACACGCTCGGGGGCCGAGGGTGCGCTCGCGGCCGGCGCATCGTCGAGCCGCGCCGCCTGGCGGACGGCGTCGGCCGTGCCGCGGAGTTCGCGGAGTGGTTCGTCGAGGGCCGAGCGGAGCTCACCTTGGAATCCGCTCGCCATGCGGCGGAACTGGGCGTAGGCCGAGCCGAACCGGCGGATCGCATCGGGAAGCTTCTCGGGTCCGAGCACGACCAGAGCGATGAGGAGCAGGAAGACGACTTCGCTGCCCTTCAGGTTGAACACGTCGGCGAGTCTACGAGGTCACCGCCTTCCACCGTCCCCAGGGCCACGGCCGTGGAAGGATCGTGTCGTGCAGCAGCGACTCCCCTCGCTCGCCGACGAGCCGATCGCCTTCGCCCATCGCGGTGCCCGGGCCTACGCCCCGGAGAACACCCTCGAGGCCTTCGCGCTGGCCGTCCGGCTGGGGGCGACGGGGTTGGAGAGTGACGTCTGGCTGACGGCAGACGGGGTCGCCGTGCTCGATCACGACGGCGTCGTTCCCCGCCGCTGGGGTCGACGCCGCGCCCTCGCCGACGTGCTGCGTGACGACCTGCCACCCCACATCCCCACCCTCGCCGAGGTCGTGCGAGCCCACGGCTCGACATGTCATCTGTCGTTCGACCTCAAGGACCCCGCTGCTGGCCCCGAGGTCGTACGGACCCTGCTCGAGCACGCACCAGGGTCGCTCGAGCGGACCTGGCTGTGCGCCCCCGACATCGAGACGCTGCTCGCGCTGCGCGGTTCAGGGGTGCGTCTCGTCGACAGCACCCGGCTGAGTCGTATCGGCGAGGGCATCGAACGTCGTGCGGCGCGCCTAGCGGCCGAGGGCATCGACGGTCTGAACCTGCATCACAGTGACTGGTCCGGCGGTCTCGTGGCCCTCGTGCACCGCTTCGGCGTGCATGCCTTCGGCTGGGACCTCCAGGAACCGCACATCCTCGAGCGCGGTCTGCGCATGGGCCTCGACGCCGTGTACAGCGACCGGCCCGACGTGATGATGGACGTCTATCGCGACCAGATCGGTCGACCGACTCGACCGGACTGACGGCCTACAGCCACTGCCAGTCGGGGGTCGGCCAGATCACGACGAACGCGCGTCCGAGCAGATCGTCGTACCTCACCGGGCCGATGTCGCGACTGTCCTTCGAACCCGGCCGGTTGTCGCCGAGGACGAAGACGTGCTCGTCGGGGACGGTGAAGGGGAAGGCGTAGGCGTTGGGGTCGGTGCACGGTGCGACGACCTCGTCGAGGTAAGGCTCGAGAAGCAGTCGACCGTCGACATACACCTGACAGTTACGGATGTCGATCGTCTCACCCGGAAGGGCGATCACGCGCTTGATGAGATCGCGCTCGCCCGTGCTCTCGAGGGTCTTCAGTACGACGACATCCCCCCGGTTCGGTTCGTGGAGGCGATAGCTGAGTTTGTTCACCAACACCCGATCGGTGTCGTGGAGGGTTTCCTTCATCGAATTGCCGGCGACCTGGAACTGCTGGACGACGTAGGCCTTGACGAGGAAGGCCGCGCCGACCGCAACCGCGATGACGACGACCCACTCGAGGAATCCGGCAACGCGCTTTCGGCGTGTCGGCGGCGCCGGCGGGGGTGCCATCCAGCCGAATCGACCGTCGAATTGCGAGGGAGAGGGGGCCGCACCAGCCATCATCGCCACGCTACCCGGTGCTCGCGGACGTGGCTCACAGCGACTCGAGCAAACGGTCGACCCGCTCGTCGCGGCTTCGGAACGGGTCCTTGCACAGCACCGTGCGCTGCGCCTGATCGTTCAGCTTCAGGTGCACCCAGTCGACGGTGTAGTCACGCCTGCGCTCCTTCGCGCGCTTGATGAACTCGCCGCGTAAGCGCGCCCGCGTGGTCTGCGGCGGCACGTCGACGGCAGCGTCGATGTCGGAGTCGAGACACATGCGCTCGACCATGCCGCGGTCCTGAAGTTTGTAGAACGGGCTCCGTTCGCGACAGATGTCGTGGTACTGCAGATCGAGCAGCTGCACACGGGGGTCACCGAGCGACAGACCGTGTCGCTCGCGGAAGGCCTCCACCAGGCGATACTTGATTACCCAGTCGACCTCTCGGTCGAGCTTCAGTGGATCGTTCTCGATCGTGCTGATGCAGTGCTCCCACATCTCGAGGGCTCGCTGTTCGAACTCGGGGAAGCCACGGGCCTCGGCATACCGCAGCGCTCGGTCGAGGTACTCGCGCAGGATGTCGAGTGCGCTGAGCTCGCGTCCGTTGGCGAGGCGAACCTTCCTGCGACACGTCATGTCGTGGCTGATGTCGCGAATGGCGCGAATGGGGTTCTCGAGTGTCAGGTCGCGCAGCACGACGGCGGGATCCTCCATCATCCGCAACATGCAGGCCGCAGAGCCGACCTTGACGAAGGTGGTGTATTCGCTCATATTGCTGTCGCCGACGATCACGTGCAGGCGCCGGTAGCGCTCGGCGTCGGCGTGCGGTTCGTCGCGGGTATTGATGATCGGCCGGCTGCGCGTCGTGGCGCTACTGACACCCTCCCAGATGTGCTCGGCCCGTTGGGCGATCGAGAACATCGGCCCCCGAGCACTCTGCAGCACCTTGCCCGCGCCCGTGAAGATCTGCCGACTGACCAGGAACGGGATCAGCACCTCGGCGTACGACCCGAGGTCGTCATCGCGTCGCGTGAGGTAGTTCTCGTGGCAGCCGTAACTGTTACCCGCCGAGTCGGTGTTGTTCTTGAACAGGTAGACCGTGCCCCTGATCCCCTCTTCGCGTAGGCGCTGCTCAGCCGACTGCTGCAGGCTCTCGAGGATCCGCTCCCCTGCCTTGTCGTGCACGACGAGGTCGTAGATGCTGTCGCACTCGGGTGTCGCGTACTCGGGATGTGAGCCGACGTCGAGATACAGCCGGGCACCGTTCTGGAGAAAGACGTTGCTGCTGCGGCCCCACGACACGACCCTGCGGAACAGGTAGCGGGCAACCTCGTCGGGGCTCAGCCGACGCTGGCCTCGGAGTGTGCAGGTGACCCCGTACTCGTTCTCGAGCCCGAAGATCCGCCGGTCCACGCGCCGCACCGTAGCGCAGGGTTCACGGGCCGACCGTGCGCCGTCGGGCGCCCCGCATGACGATCTCCCCGCCCGGTCGCGCCTGGGCAGCGGCGGCCAGATCTGCCGGGTCGACCACGGCGACCACCGGGTAACCCCCCGTGGTCGGGTGGTCGGCGAGCATGACGATCGGCTGACCGTCCGGGGGCACCTGGATCGCGCCCTCGACGATGCCCTCGCTCGGGAGTTCGCCCCGCCGCAACCGGATGAGCGGGGTTCCCTCGAGCCGCACGCCGACCCTGCTCGACGCTCCCACCCGCCATGGTCGGGCGAGGAGTTGCTGCCAGGTGTCGTCGACGAACCAGTCGAGCCGAGGCCCCGGCCAGATGGTGAGTTCGGGTGCCGGAAGTGGACGCACGGCAGCATCCGGGTGCAGCGCAGTCAGCGGATCTGCCCCAACCGCGACCACATCGTCCTTCGGCAGGGCAAGTCCGCCGCGAACCGCGACGTAGACGCGACACCCGTCGGAGATCGCGCCGATCCGCACGGTTGCGTGTGCTGGAAGAGAGACCGGTGTCGAGGCACCGAGTGGCGGGCCGTCGACGACCTCGATCACGGCGACGCCACCCGTGACGGCGACGGTCGCGGCGCGTCGCAGCCGGAACACGAGTCCACCGCACGATTCGAATCCGCGGGCATGCGACATATTCCCGACGAGGCGGTTGGCAAAGGCAAGTGCATCCGCGTCGACTGCGCCACCGCGTGGGCTCCCGAGCCAGGCCCTGCCGACGATGCCGAGGTCGACGACCATCCCGCCGACACCCCAGCCGAGCACCTCGATCATCGGGCGACGAACCTCACTGCGGCACCAGGTGTGAGCAGCGCCGGCGGGGTGCGCGACTCGTCCCACAGCACGACATCGGTGTGTCCGAGGAGCCGCCACCCACCCGGACCACGACGTGGATAGATGCCGCTGTAGCCGTCGGCGATGGCGACCGATCCGGCGTCGACGCGCTCGCGCGGCGTCGAACGACGGGTCACGTGCAGCTCGACCGGCAGGCCGACGAGGTACGCGAAGCCGGGCGAGAACCCGCAGAACGCGACGCGATACAGCGCACTCGTGTGTCGCACGATGATCGTCGCGACGTCGAGGCCGGTCTCGGCGGCGAGCTCGTCGAGATCCTCTCCGTCGTAGGCCACGGGAATCTCGACCACCTCGGTCTCGACGATCGGGAGTGGGCCCGAAACCGGCACGAGGAGGTTCGGATCGAGCGTGCCATCGTGCACCACGAGGATGGTGCGCGCTGCGGGAACGACATCGATCACGCCGGGGATCTGCGCCGATCGCCACTGTGTCGACGAGGACATCACCGTGTCGAGATCGTCGAGCTCGACGAGGAGCGCCCGTGGACCGTAGGGCAGGACTCTCATCGAGTCCGGGTGAACGGAGCGAGTGGGTGACCGGCGTCGGCGAGTCCGGCGCGCACCCGACGAGCAATCTCGACTGCGCCCGGTGTGTCGCTGTGCACACAGATCGACCGGATGCCGTCGCGAGCGAGGCGCAGGGCTTGGGCCATCGCCTCCTCGGGGTCGGTGAGCAGCGCATCGGGTTCGCTGCGCGGCACGAGCCTGCCGTCGGCCCCGTACCGACGGTCGGCGAAGCCCTCGACGACGAACTCGATGCCGGACGACGCAGCGGCCCGTCCGAGTTCGGAGTCGGGTGCACCGAGCAGCACCAGACCGTCCCCGTACTCCTCGACGGCACGCACCACGGCGCGGGCCTGCGCTTCATGGTGGATGACTGCGTGGTAGAGCGCCCCGTGGGGCTTCACGTAGGTCACCCGTCCCCCCGTGACACGAGCGAACACCGCGAGGGCACCGATCTGGTGGACGACGCTGTCGACGAGTTCTTGCGGGGCGATGTCGATGAAGCGTCGACCGAACCCCAGCAGATCGGGATACCCGACTTGCGCACCGATCGCGACGCCGTGGGTGATGGCACGTGCACAGGTGCGTCTCATCGACGAGGGGTCGCCGGCATATGCGCCACAGGCGATGTTCGCCGAGGTGATCACCTCGACGAGCGCTTCGTCGGGACCTCCGGCGAACGCGCCGTACGACTCACCGAGGTCGCAGTTGAGATCGACCACGGTGGGTCAGCCAGCGAGCGCCTCTGCCACGACGGTGTCGTCGAGGCGTCGGAAGCATCGCCGTCCCACCTGCCGCGAGAGGACCGCGACCTCGAGTTCGCCGGCGCCGAGCGTGCGCTCCGGTCCGGCGAGCGCGATGACCGACGAGCGGATCGTGTCGGCGAGCGGAAGGTCGGCGACGTAGGTGTCGCGTAGACGCGCCGAGATCGCCTCGGCATCTCCGCCGAGAACACTGAAGTTGCGCTCGTCGACGACGGTGCCGTCGTAGAGGATGTGGAACAACTGGTCCTCGTCGCCGGTCACGCCCACCTCGGCGACAAGGATCTCGACCTCGAGTGGCTTCACATCGTGGGTGAACACACTGCCGAGCATCTTGGCGTACTCATTGGCGAGGCTCCGCGCGTCGACGTCGTCCCTGCTGTACTGATAGCCCTTGAGGTCGGCGGCGCGCACACCGGCCACCCGAAGTTGATCGAACTCGTTGTACCGACCCACACCCGCGAAGGCGATCCGGTCGTAGATCTCGCTGATCTTGCGCAAGGTATTGCTCGGATTCTCGGCCACGAGGACGATGCCCTCGTCGTAACGCTGGGCGACCATCGCCCGACCGCGGGCAATGCCCTTCCGGGCGTACTCGGCCCGATCCATCATCATCTGCTCGGGCGAGACGTAGAACGGCATGGTCATCGTCCGGCCACCTCCGCGACGATCGACTCGAACACTGCAGCGAGCTCGTCGTCCTCGACACGGGTCCAGCCCTCGGCGGTGATGGTTGCGACGATCGGGAAGATCCGACGCAGCACATCGGGGCCGGCGGTCGCCGAATCGGCGTCGGCAGCCTCCCACAGGCTCCGACAGGCCAGTGCGATCGCCGCTGCACGGTCGAGCCCGGGTCGCCAGCCCACCTTCACGACGGTACCTGCGTGCAGGCTGCCGGAGCCGGCGGCCACATAGTCGTGCTCCTCGTAGCGACCGCCCGTCGCGTCGTAGTCGAACAGCCGCCCCGTGCCGCGCCGCAGGTCGTAGCCGGCGAACAGCGGCACGACGATCATGCCCTGCATCGCAGCGGGGAGGTTGCTGCGCACCATCATGGAGAGTTGGTTCGCCTTGCCCTCGAGGCTGAGGGGTCCGCCTTCGACCTTCTCGTAATGCTCGAGCTGCAGTTGGAAGATGCGGATCATCTCCATCGCCGGTCCGGCTGCACCCGAGATCGCGACGCCACTGTGCTGGTCGGCCTGGACGACCTTCTCCATCGTGCGGTGGCTGATCAGATTGCCGCTCGTCGCCCGGCGGTCGCCTGCCATCACCACACCGTCGGTGAAGCGCAGTGCAACACATGTGGTGGCGTGCGGCACGTCGACCACGCCGGCACCGCCGGGGAACGGCTCGAGCCCTACACGTCGCATCAGTTCTGGGAAGCTGGGCCCTGGGTCCGACCCGGGTTCGAACATCGGCAGCGAGTTCACTGGCCGCCCTTCTGGACGTATGACCTGACGAAGTCCTCGGCGTTCGTCTCGAGCACCTCGTCGATCTCGTCGAGCAGATCGTCCAGTTCGGCCTTCAGGCGGTCGCCGCCGGGAGCGACCGGCAGTTCGTCGACGGCCTGCTCCTCGCGCGGCGGTGTCGACTTCTGCTTGTGCGTGCGCTCGGCCATGACTGTCCTCCTGATCCCGACATCAGCCGCCGAGCCGCTGGATCAGGTCGGCGGGGGTGTCGCTCTCGTCGATCAACCTAGCCACGATCGCTGCGGTCCCGCGCAGCGGCTCGGACATCGGTACCCGGCGCAACGGATCGCGGCCGAGGTCGAACACCAGACTGTCCCAGTTCGCGGCCGAGACCTGGTCGGGCCACTTGGCGAGGCATCTCCCCCGGAAATAGGCACGGGTGTCGGACGGCGGCGTCGTCATCGCGGCGACGACCTCGTCCTCGGTGACGAGCCGTTCGAGGCCCGCACGGCGGGCCAAGGATCGCTCGGCCCGCATGTCGTGGTACTGGAGGTCGAGGGCCTTCAGGCGAGGGTCGCTCGCACCCAGACCATGACGTTCGCGGTACCCCTCGACGATGCGTCGCTTGGCGACCCAGTCGATCGTCGAGGCCATCGAGTCGGGATCCTGCTCGAGGCCCGTCAGGCTGGCCTCCCACCTGCGCAGCACCTCACGGCCGACCTCTTCGCCGACTGCCTCGAGACCGTGCTGCGCGGCGTACGCCGCCGCACGTTCATACAGCGCCCACTGCACGTCGAGCGCGCGGAGGCGTCGTCCGTCGCGCAGGTGGACCGTTCGACGCAGGTTCGGATCGTGGCTGATCTGTCGTATCGCCGCAACCGGCGAGGCGAGCCGCAGATCGTCACCGAGCACATCGTCCTCGATCATCGCGAGCACGATCGCGGTCGTCCCGACCTTCAGGAAGGTCGCCACCTCACTCATGTTCGCGTCGCCGACGATCACATGGAGCCTGCGGTACTTGGAGGTCTCGCAATGCGGTTCGTCGCGGGTGTTGACGATCGGTCGCTTGAGTGTCGTCTCGAGGCCGATCTCCTCCTCGAAGAAGTCGGCCCGTTGGCTGAGCTGGTAGGCAACCTCGTCGGTGGCCCGCCCGTGGATCTCCGAGCCGACCTTGCCTGCGCCGACAACGATCTGGCGGGTGACGAAGTGGCTGGTGATCTGCAACGCGATCCGCAAGAACGGCACGTCGCGGGCCATGAGGTAGTTCTCGTGGCAGCCGTAGCTGTTGCCCTTCCCGTCCGAGTTGTTCTTGTGGCAGAGGATCTCGGCACCCTCGGGGAGGACCCGTGCCGCCGCCGCCATGCTGGCCCGGATGATCTCCTCGGCGGCCCGGTCGTAGACCATCGCGTCGCGGGCGGTGCGGCACTCGGGGGTACTCACCTCGGGGTGGGCGTGATCGACGTAGTACCTCGCGCCGTTGGTGAGCACCGCATTCACGAGGCCGGTGTCGACATCGGCGCCGAAGTCGGCCTCGGAGTCGAA
This sequence comes from Ilumatobacteraceae bacterium, assembly GCA_046086305.1. Taxonomy (GTDB): domain Bacteria; phylum Actinomycetota; class Acidimicrobiia; order Acidimicrobiales; family Ilumatobacteraceae; genus UBA668. The sequence continues at coordinate 18,383 of JBJSXI010000044.1, read as the reverse complement.
ACCTCGCGCGTCGACACCTGGATGCTCGTGACCGAAGTCCCAGCCGGTCGGTCGGGCGACCGACGACAGGTACGCGGTGATCAGGATCGACGACGCGACGACCGGATTCGTCTCACCGCCGCGAGCGACGATGCCGAACTCGGTCTCCAGACCACAGACCTTCGGAATGGCCACGATGACGCCGTCAGAGGTACTGGCCGGTTGCGACGCGCTCGATCGCCCGGCCGCCCTCGTTCTCGCGTCCGGCGACAAGCGTGCGGATGAAGACGATCCGCTCACCCTTCTTGCCGCTGATCCGGGCCCAGTCGTCAGGGTTCGTGGTGTTCGGGAGGTCCTCGTGCTCCTTGAACTCCTGGCGGATCGCGTCGACCAGATCGGCGCGTCCGACACCCCGGGCCCCGCCGGCGATCACTCGCTTGATCGCCAACTTCTTGGCCCGCCGCACGATGTTCTCGATCATCGCGCCCGAGGCGAAGTCCTTGAAGTGCAGGGTCTCCTTGTCACCGTTCTGATAGGTCACCTCGAGGAACTCGTTGGCCTCGTCGACGCGGTACATCTCGTCGACGGTCGAGGCGATCATCGATGCGACGTCCTCTCCGTCGGCGATCGGGACGTCGTCGGTGAGGTACCGGGAGAAGATCTGACGGGCTGCACCGGCGTCGGGGCGCTCGATCTTGATCTTCACGTCGAGACGACCGGGGCGGAGGATCGCCGGGTCGATGAGGTCTTCCCGATTGGTCGCACCGATGACGATGACGTTGCGTAGACCCTCCACCCCGTCGATCTCGGCGAGCAACTGCGGCACGATCGTGCTCTCCATGTCGCTCGAGATACCGGTGCCACGGGTGCGGAACATCGAGTCCATCTCGTCGAAGAACACGATCACGGGCCAACCCTCTTCGCTCTTCTCGCGTGCGCGCTGGAACACGAGTCGGATCTGCCGCTCGGTCTCGCCGACGTACTTGTTGAGCAGTTCGGGTCCCTTGATGTTGATGAAGTAGCTGCGACCCTTGTCGCCGCCGGTCGCCTCGGCGACCTTGCGGGCGAGGCTGTTGGCAACCGCCTTGGCGATGAGCGTCTTTCCGCAGCCGGGCGGGCCATAGAGGAGGATCCCCTTCGGCGCCGGGAGCCGATGCTCGGCGAAGAGGTCGCCGTAGAGGTACGGCAACTCGACCGCGTCAGCGATCAACTCGATCTGCTCGTCGAGTCCGCCGATGTCGGCGTAGCTGATGTCGGGCACCTCCTCGAGCAGGAGATCCTCGACCTCGGGCCGCGGCAACTTCTCGAGCAGCAGGTTCGAACGGGGGTCGAGTCGAACGGTGTCGCCGCTGCGCAGGTGGACGCCGCGCAACGAATCGGCGAGCTCGCACACCCGCTCCTCGTCGGCGCGCCCGAGGACGACGGCGCGGATGCCATCGTCGAGCACGTCGCGGATGGTGACGATCTCCCCCGTCGACTCGGCGCGTCGTGCCGACACGACGTTGAAACTCTCGTTGAGCACGACCTCGGCGCCACGGGGCAACTCGTCGACTTCGATGTCGGGGTGCACCGCGACGCGCATCTTGCGGCCGCTCGTCAACACATCGACCGACCCATCGTCGTTGCGACCCATCACGACCCCGTACGCCGATGGGGGCCGGGTGAGCTTGTCGACCTCTTCACGCAGGGTTGCGATGTGCTCTCGGGCCTCGCGCAGGGTGTAGCTGAGCCGTTCGTTCTGCGAGACGGCGTGGGCCAATTGCCCCTTGGTCTCCAAGAGACGCTCCTCGAGCAGGCGCTGGCGCCGGGGTGAGTCGGCCAGTTGACGACGGAGCTCGGCGATCTCGGCCTCGAGCGCGTCGAGGCGGATGTGCTCGTCGCCCGTCGCACCGGCCATGCCCGGGAACCTAACACCGCCGTCCCGGGAAGTGGGCCGCACGAGACGGTGCCGCGGCGGCACCCCGCGGTATGCTCGTCGAACCAGCGGCGATTCATGTGAGGAGACACGAGGACGATGAAGGTCTGGATCGATCAGGACCTGTGCACGGGTGACGGGCTGTGCGAGGAGATTGCCCCCGATGTGTTCACGTTGCTCGACGATGGGCTTGCCTATGTGAAGGAGGGCGACAAGGTGTTCGCCACCGCCAAGGGCAATGCACAGGGGGCCGACGGCCTTGCCAACATCCCCGACAACCGCCTCGAGGCGGTCATCGAGAGCGCCGAGGAATGCCCCGGCGAGTGCATCTTCATCGAGCCCTGATCCCCGTTCATCGGCATCAGATCTGCGGAGGCGGCCCTCGGGCCGCCTCCGGCGCGTTCGGCCACTGACTGGCCGAGGTGTGTCAGCCGAGGTGTGTCAGCCGAGGAAGCGTGCGGTGGTCAAGAAGCCCGTGTGGGCGACCATGCGGTGGTCGGGTCGGACCGCCTGTCCCTCGACGTACCAGCCGCGGTGCAGCACCTCGAGGGTCCGCGCCCCGCTCCACGCCTTCGAACCCATGGCCTCGCGCACCCGAGCGGCCTGGACGATCGACGGGGTGTAGGCGACGAGGATGCCCCCGGGCCGCAGTGCGCCCGGCGCGTGGGGCACGACCTGCCATGGTTCGGGAAGGTCGAGCACGATCCGGTCGAAGGGGCCGTGGTCGATGCCGAGGTAGCAGTCGCGCAGGTGCAGGTCGTAACGCGACAGCACGTCTTCGCCGAGGAACGAGCGCACATTGGCGCGCGCCCGGTGCAGGAAGTCGTCGCGGATCTCGTAGCCGACGACATCGGCGCCCCACCGCAGCATCGTCATGCTGAGTGCGCCGGACCCCACGCCACTCTCGAGGACGCGCACCCCCGGGCCGATGTCAGCGAGCATGCAGATCGGCGCGAGATCCTTCGGGTAGATCACCTGTGCCCCACGGGGCATCTCGAGGACGAAGTCCTCGAGGGTCGGCCGCAGCGCCGTGTACACCGCGCCGCGTGTGCTGCGCACGATGCTCCCCTCGGGGTGCCCGATCAGTTCGGCATGTGGCACATAGCCGGCATGACTGTGGAACTCGCCTCCTTCGGCGAGGGTGATCAGGTACCGCCGCTGCTTGCTGTCGAGCAGCAGGACCCGCTCGCCGAGACGGAACTCGACGCTCACGACGCACTCCCGGCGCGCGTGCGATGCCGTCGACCGAGGAGCACCTCGACGGGCACGGGCTCGTGGATCCGTGCGGTGGCGGCGATCCGACAGAACGCACAGATGGCGCCCGGTGTCGGTGCGCCACATTCCTGACATGCCGAGAGCTCCGACACCTGTTCCTCGTCGCGACGCAGCAGCGGCGACATCCGCTCGAGGAACGACAGGTAGAACGATGCCTTCGTGCCGGGCGACTCGGCCTCGATGGCGTTCAGTGCGGCCTTGTACCCGAGGTGTTTGTTGCCCGCTGCGAGTGGGCACTCGTCGACGAGGTAGTCGATCCCCCGTACGACACACCAGGCGGCGGTCTCCCGTTCGGTGAGCCGCACGAGTGGCTTGACCTTCTTGGGGAAGCCCGGACGGGCGGGCAGCACGGGGGCCTGTCGGGCGAGGTACTCGACATCCCAGCGCAGGGCATTGCCGAACAGCACGGCGGCCTCGTCGTCGAGATTGTGGCCCGTCACCAGCACGGTGTAGCCCCCGTCGGTGGCCGCGGCATCGAAGAGATGACGTTTGCTCGTCCCGCAGGCGCTGCACGGTACGCGTCGGGTGGCCCGCGCCGCGGTCGGGATGTCGAACCCGTGCGCGGCACGAACGTCGACCTCGATCAGGTGCAGACCGCGCTCGGCGGCGAACGCCCTTGCGTACTGCGCCGACACATCGCTGTAGTCGCCGATGCCGAGACCCACGTACAGCCCGTCGCACGAGTAGCCGAGTTCGACGAGCAGATCCCACACCGCCAAGCTGTCCTTACCGCCCGACACGGCGACGAGGATGCGATCGTCGGGATCCAGCATGTCGAACTGGTCGATGGCCTTGGTCACCTGACGCCGGCACAACTCGAGGAAGTGCTCGGCACAGAAGTTGGCGTTGTGCCGGGGCAGGTCGATGACGGCCGGGCCACGGCAGGTGCGGCACTTCGATCCGACGGCAACCACTCAGCCACCCCCCGAGATCACCGGGCGCACCTCGACCGTGTCGTCGGCGGCGAGGGCGGCATCTCCGGGTACCAGTTCGCCGTTGCGGATGACGAGGTGCGACTCGCGCACGAGGGACAATTCGGCGAGCAGGGCGTTGACGGTCCGTGCGCCGTGGACCTCGATCTCCCGTCGAGGGTTGCGCAGGAGGACCTTCACCCCGCCAGTGTGCCGGTTCGGATCACCGAAGACTCCGACGACGAGTGGCCGGGGCGGCCGACACGACGATCGATTCGCCGTCTCGGAGTCGAGTGACGACGACACCACGTCCGCCCGATCGCCCGAGGCGCCGGAACAGTCGCGGGATCCAGATCAGGGCACCGACGAACAACCAGCCCGAGCTCCCACCCCACACGCCGCGTCGCACGGCCAGCGACGACAGACGCGAGATCGGTGACTCGCCGGACGACGGGCGGCCGGCCACTCAGACCCGGCGGATCTCGACGACACCGGCGCGTCGACGGCCCGCGCGGCGCCCGAGCAGGTAGACGACGACGAGGGCGAGCAGTCCGCCGACACCGGCGACGAGCACGAGTCCCTGCTTTCGATCGTCGAGCGCGCCCTGCAGATCGGACTGCACCTGGCGGAACTTCGCCTCGAGATCCTCCCTCGAGATCCTCGTCTCGGTCATGTGGATCGATCCTCCTTGGCGGACTTGTTGAGCGGCGAGGTGTTCACCCGGCTGAGGGCGATACCGGCGACGATGAGACACACGACGAACGAGATGAGGTACGGCAGGAGCGACATCCACCGTCCGGCGAACACGTCGGCCCATTCGGTCTGCACCATGCGCAGGGTGCCGAGGGCGATGAATGCCGTCCCGAGGCCGACCAGCACGGAGCCGAGCAGGCCGAAGGCGATCCACCGGCCGGCGCCGCGCAGGGGGCCGAGCGTCTCCTGGCGCACGTAGGTGCGCACCATGTCGACCGTCTCGGTGATGGTCACCTGCGGAGGGGTGCGCTGCTCGGACGCCACATCACATATGTAGCACTTCGGTCGGTTCAGCCCTCGCGCAATCGGAAGTCGAGCACGGCCTCGACATCGTCGAGCAGGGCCTCGAGGCGCTCGAGGCGGGCGACCGGCCCGGAGGCGCAGAGGAGTTCGTGGCGATCGAGCGCACCGATCGGGGCCAGAGAGACGAGTGCATGGCTGGCCAGCAGTGGATCGTCGGGCAGCTCGTCGGTGGTCTGGCGGGACTGGTCGCCGAGCTCCGTGGCCAGGGCTGCCGCCCGACGTACCCGCGGTCCGAGGCGGGTGAGGAGGACCTCGAGCGTGTCGGCATCGTCGTCGTCCTCGGGCCAGTCGTCGACGTCGGCGAGCGGATACGGATCGTCGGGCAGCCACGTGCGCACCCGCACACGACGCGTGCCGACCGCAACCATCACGAACCGGCCGTCGGGGAGTTCGCCCACCTCGACCAACCGCGCCACGGTGCCCACCCCGGTGCGCTGATCGGTGCCGCCGACCTCGCTGCCGCGGGAGATCAGCACCACACCGAACTCGGGCACATCGGCGGCGAGGCAGTCGCGCACCATCTGTCGATATCGCGGCTCGAACACGTGCAGCGGCAGCACCTCTCCCGGGAGCAGGACCGACCCGAGGGGGAACATGGCGAGCGCGCTCATCGGGGGCCCAGGTCGGCGGCCGACGGACCGGCGAGATACGTGCCGAACAGCGCAGCGAGTGCGGACCAGATCGGCCCGTACTCGGCCCGCTCGGCGATCGTCGGCCCGTTCAGCAACAAGGAGAACTCGATCGCGCCTCCCCCCTCGAGAGGGACGAATCCGCTGAGGGCCTTCACGGCCGGACGTCCGCCGGGACCGTCGTCTGCGTTGAACAGGGTGCCGGTCTTGGCCCGCAGGAGACCGATCATCGGCGTGTCGGCGAACGCCTCGGCGAGCGTTCCCCCGGGCGCACCGGCCACGGCGAGTCCTGTCGCGACCGGATCGTCGGGTGCGAGGTGCTGAATGACCCCGAGCATCGTGGCGCAGGTGGTGCGGTTGTCGTCGCTGAGACCTGAGCCGTCGACGAGGACGAGGCCTTCGACGGGAACACCCCACGACGCAATGGTGGATCTGACGACCTCGAGCCCCGCTTCACGTGATCCGACGCCCGCACGAGCGACCCCGAGTTCCTTCACGATCATCTCGGCAGCGGTGTTGTCGCTCGTGGTGAGCATCTCTGCGAGCAGGGCCGACATCGGCAGCGACGACACCGACGCGATCACCGGCACACCATCGGGCGCGGCTCCGCGGCGAGCCTCTCCAGCGACGACGACGCCGCGGGCGCGCAGCTCGGCCGTGAGTACAGCGGCCGCTCCAATCGCTGGATCGTTCGAGGCGCGATCACGCGATTCACGTGAATCATTGGCGAGGAGCGCCGAGACCGGTCCCCCCTCGCCGAAGCGGACCGCAGAGGACCATGTCGGTGGATACCACTCGTCGTCGTAGCGGGAATCGTCACCGACGATCGAGCCGGTGATCTCGCCGACCCCGGCGGCAACGATCGCATCGGCGAATCCTTCGATGCTCGTCGAGTTGAACGGCGGGTACCTGGTGTTCGGTCCGTTCCACCACGCATTGTTCAGCACGGGATCACCTCCCCCCACGAGGTGGAGATCGCCGACGACGGTCGCGCCGCTGAGTGCGCCGCGCACCGACGTGGTGTAGGTGTAGTCGGGGCCGAGCACCTCGAGTGCGACCGCTGCCACCAGCAACTTCACGTTGCTGGCCGGACGGAGGACCCGATCCGCCCCCGAGGAGATCACGCTGCGTCCGTCGACGCTGATGGCGACACACGACGTGTCGCCGAGCGTGGCGGCGAATTGTGCCGCACCAGCGCTGAATGCCCCGAGGTTCACCGACCGGGCGAGGACGCCGGGGGTCCGACGAACCGACAGCAGCGGTGTACCGAGCGGGGTGACAGCCGGCAGCGGTTGGGAGGCGTCGACGGAGGTCGTCGGTATGGCGGCGCCCTGATCGTCACCCACCCGCGACGCAGCGAACTGCCAGCACCCCCCGAGGGCGAGGGCGGGGACGAGCGCCACGGCGAGCAACGCGGGATAGGGCGAACGTCGCGTGGCCACTCAGGTCCCCTGCTCGAGGCGTCGACGGAAGGCGGCGTAGCGCACGAGATGTCCGAGGGCGACCACCGCGCGTTCGCCGCTCGGATAGCACAGCCGCCCGGTCGCCCGGACGGCGCGTGGTCCCGGATTGTCGGGATCGGCGACGGCCAATTCGGTTGCGGTGAGCACCGGGATGTCGTGCCGACGCGAGACCTCATCGGCAGCAGCGGCGAAGCGTTCATCTTGGCGTTCGTGGTAGGCGACGATCCGCTCGAGCCCGTGATCGGGAAAGAAGCGTCCCTCGCGCATGAGACGCGCCTGATTGCTCTGGATCCCGAGGCCGAGATAGACGATCGCATCCACGTCGGGGTGCGCGGCGATCAGCTCGAGCAGGTCGGGGATGGTGTCTCTCGTCTCTCCCCCGGTGCAGTCGACCGGGTTCGAGCGGCTCCAGCGCGGCGGCAGGAGCCCGTCGATCGCGGTGCGCAGGTCCTCCGGGAGCGTCATGAGTTGGAGAGTCCCGTCGCGGTGCACGGCGTCACTCGTCACGACCCCCCAGCCGCCGGCCGTGGTGAGCACGACGGTGCGAGGCCCCTTCGGCAGGGGCTGGGTGGCGAACGTCGCCGCAGCCTCGAAGGCCTCTTCGACACTGGCAGCGCGAGTGACGCCGTGCTGGCGACACACACCGTCGAAGATCCGATCGTCCGCAGCGAGCGCGCCGGTGTGGCTGGCTGCTGCGCGCGCCCCCGACGCAGTTGCTCCTCCTTTCACCACCACGAGCGGTTTGTGTTGCGTGATGGCACCGAAGGCGCTCGCCAGAGACGCACCGTCGACCACGCTCTCGACATATGCGAGCGCAACCCGCGTCGCCTCGTCGGACGCGTACCAACGGAGGTAGTCGGCCGGGCCGACTGCTGCGGCGTTCCCGGCGGACACGGCACGCGAGATGCCAACGCCTGTCTGGCGTGCGTAGTTGAGGAAACTGCTGACGAAGTTGCCGCTCTGACTGGCCACGGCGATGGACCCCGGTGGCGGCGCAGGCGCGACGATCTGCGCGCACAGCGACACCGGCGTACTGACGACACCCTGACCGTTCGGTCCGGCAAGGAGCACGTCGAGCTGTTCGGCGAGCTCGACGAGACGCGCCTCGGCCTGCCGTCCTTCGTCGCCGGCCTCGCCGTAGCCCGCGGAGGTGACGAACGCGGCACGCACACCCCTTGCGGCGCACGCGCGCAGCAGCTGCTCATTGGCCGCTGCAGGCGTGCACACGAATGCCAGGTCGATCACACCCTCGGGGATGTCGGCGACGTCGCGCCCGGTGGGAACGTCGAGCACCGTCTCCCCCTGCAGGTTCGTCGCCACCACACGGCCGCCGTAGCCGCTGGCGAGGATGTTGTGCAGACCGACGAAGCCGAACTTGCCGGGATGCGTGCTCGCACCGGCGACCACGACACCTCGCGGCTCGAACAGTGCCCTGAAGTGGGCGTCGGTCCATCGGGAGCGTCGCTCGACAGGACGCAGCTCGTCGCCGAGTTCCACGAGTGCATCCACCGCGACCGGTCTGCCGGTGCGGTCGACGACGAGTGGGTTCAGGTCGACACTCACCACATCGGGACGGGTGACGGCCACCGTCGACAACGCCTCGAGGAGGGCGCGCAGCGCCTGCCGATCAACTGCGGCGTCACCACGGAACGGACCGAGCAGTGCCTGTGAGACGAGGCCATCGATCATGTCCTCGGCGTCGGCTGCCGACAGTGGCGCCGGGCGGAACTGCACATCGGCGATCGCCTCGGCGAGGATCCCGCCGAGGCCGAGCATCACGTTGGGGCCGAACTGAGGGTCACGTACGACCCCGGCGATCAACTCTCGCGAGCCGCTGATCATCTCTGCCACGAGCAGGCTCACGGGTCCATCGTCGGGAGTGGCGGCTGCGAGCAACTCGGTCGCCGCCCGCCGAACTGCATCGACCCCCTCGACGTTCAGGCGGACGAGTCCACGCTCTGTCTTGTGAGCAATGCGTGATCCGCACAACTTGACGACGACGGGGCCACCGATCTCGGTGGCGGCGTCGATCGCCGCGTCGACCGACGACACCTCGTGCTCTCGAGCGAACGGCACGCCGGCTGCGGCGAGCAGGGTCTTGGAGGCCGCCTCCGAGAGAGTCCCGAGCGACCGCACGCCGCCACGGTAGCCCTCGGGGGCCTCACCGGACGGTCGGTGCACGAGCCATCGCTCGGCGTCGCCCGGTACTCTCGTGGCCATGCACATCGTCGCAGCGCTCTTCGTCGAGAACTTCGAGATGCGCCAGGCGCCGGGGCCGTCGACACGGATCGACCTCACCGGTGCGATGTTCTCGATGGCCTCTCCCTCACCGGCACCGGTGGTGATCTCGCCGCACCTCGTCGCGCTCATCTGGTGCCCTCCCGACGGGCCAGGCAGCGGCGTCTTCGAGGTGGTGTTCCGCACGGGCCCTTCCGAGTCCGACGAGCAGGTTGCCCGCAACGTGTCGCCGTTCACCGTCGACCCCGGCAAGTTCACCTATCGGCTCGTCCGCGGCGAGCTCGAGTTCGCCGACTACGGGCAGGTCGTCGCCCACTGCCGGATCGACCGGGGGCCGTGGCACCTCGTGCCGTTGACGTTGCTGCCTCCGGCGTGAGGCGCCCGTTACAGTCGCCGTCGTGCTGACCCGCGAGCAGGAAACCACCGCCGTCTCCGTCGTTCGTGGGCTGGCCATGGACGCTCCCCTGCGTGCCAAGAGCGGACACCAGGGCACGGCGATGGCCCTCGCGCCGCTCGCCCATGTCCTCTACGGACGGGTGATGCGTCATGATCCCGCCGACCCGCACTGGTACGACCGCGATCGCTTCATCCTGTCGGCGGGCCATGCGTCGATCCTCCAGTACTCGATGCTGTACCTGTGCGGCTACGGCCTCGAACGCGGCGATCTCGAAGCGTTCCGCCAGTGGGGTTCGGCGACACCGGGGCACCCCGAGGCGGGGCACACCGCCGGGGTCGAGGTGACCACCGGTCCACTCGGGCAGGGGTTCGCCAACGCGGTCGGCATGGCGCTCGCCGAACGACGTCTGCGCACCCACTTCGGGAGTGACGTCGTCGATCACCGCACGTTCGTCGTCGCCGGTGATGGATGTCTCATGGAGGGCCTCAGCCACGAGGCTGCGTCGCTCGCCGGTCATCAGCGACTTGGCCGGTTGATCTGCATCTTCGACGACAACGGCATCACGATCGATGGCAGCACCTCGCTGACATGTAGCGATGATGTCGCCGCACGCTTCGCGTCCTACGGCTGGCATGTCGAGCGAGCAGGTGATCTCGGCGACGACCTCGATGCGATCGAGGCGTCGGTACGTCGGGCCATCGAGGTCGACGACCGGCCGAGCCTCATCGTGCTGCGTACGCACATCGGCACCCCGAGCCCCGACCTCACCGACCGACACGAGGCGCACGGCAACCCGTTCACCGCCGACCACGTGTCGCGCACCAAGGCGGCCATGGGGATCCCGGACGAGCCGTTCTGGACACCCGCAGATCTGGTCAGCGCCTACCGCGCCCACTGCACGACCCGAGGTGCCGACGAGCGGGCCGCATGGCAGGCGCGACTCGAGGGTGCCGACATCGACCGGGCCGAGTGGGACGCCTGCTGGAGCGCTTCGGGTCGACCCGGCTGGACGACCTCGCTGCCGTCGTTCTCGAGCGGTGAGTCGATCGCCACCCGGGTGGCGGTCGAGAAGGCGATCAACGCGACCATCGACGGCGTCCCCGGGGTGATGATCGGTGCCGCCGACCTCACCGGCAACACCGGCACCCGTCTCGCCGGCGAGCAACCCGCCAGCCCGGCGAATCCGGCGGGTCGACAGATCCACTACGGGGTGCGCGAGCACGCGATGGCAGCGACGATGGTCGGCATGGCGTTGCACGGCGGCGTGCTGCCGGTCGGAGGCACCTTCTTCGTCTTCCTCGATTACATGCGACCAGCCGTTCGGCTCGCTGCGCTGAGCGGGGCCAAGGTCGTGTTCGTCCTCACCCACGACTCGGTCGGGGTCGGCGAGGACGGACCGACCCACCAGCCCGTCGAGCACCTCGCCACCCTTCGCGCCCTCCCCGGCCTGCAGGTGATCCGTCCGGCGGATGCCAACGAGACCGTTGCGGCATGGCGCGCCGCAGTCGAACACGATGGCCCGACTGCGCTCGTCCTGAGTCGACAGAACCTCAGTGTGTGCACCGACGGATCGGCGGTGGCCGTGGGTGCCGGCGTGGTCGTCGACGCCGACACACCGCAGGTCGTCCTCGTCGGCACCGGCAGCGAGGTCGAGGTGTGCATCGCCGCGGCAACCCAGCTCGCCGAGCACGGTGTTGCGGCCAGGGTGGTCAGCATGCCCTCGTGGGACCGCTTTGCAGGTGCAGGTGCCGCCGCACGCGCCGCGATCCTGCCGCCAGGGGTGCCGGTGTTGTCGGTCGAGGCCGGGTCCACCTTCGGCTGGGCGACGTGGGCGGACGACTCGATCGGCATCGACCGGTTCGGCGCGAGTGCTCCCGGCGCAGAGGTCCTCCGACGCCTCGGGATCGATGCCGCGCACGTCGTCGCACGCGCACGTGCCCTCGTGGCCCGGGAGGCAACGTGACCGCAGATCGGCTCGTCGAGCTCCATCGCCGCGAGGGGCAGAGCCCGTGGCTCGACAACCTGCGTCGCGACTACCTCACCTCGGGTGAGCTCTCCCGCCGGATCGCCAGCGGGATCCGCGGGCTCACGAGCAACCCGACGATTTTCCAGAAGGCCATCGAAGGGTCGCAGGACTACGACGACCAGTTCACCCATCTGGTGCGTGCGGGTGGTGACATCGTCGATCACTACTGGTCGCTCGTCCTCGACGACATCAACGGTGCACTCGATGCGTTTGCTCCGCTGTATGCCGCGTCCGACGGTCACGACGGGTTCGTCAGCGTCGAGGTCGATCCCACACTCGCCCACGACGGGCCGGGCACGCTGACGGCCGCACGGCACCTCCATGAGCGCGTCGGTCGTGGCAACCTGATGATCAAGATCCCCGCCACCGTCGCGAGCCTTCCGGCGATCGAGGAGATGATCGCCGAGGGACGCAGCGTCAACGTCACCCTGATCTTCGGTCTGGCTCGCTACGAGCGTGTGATCGAGGCGTATCTCCGTGGTCTCGAGCGGCGGGCGGCGTCCGGGGTCGACGACCTGTCGGACATCGCGTCGGTGGCGATCTTTTTCATCAGCCGTGTCGACACCGAGATCGATGCCCGTCTCGACACGATCGGCACACCCGCTGCGCTCGCCCTGCGCGGTCGGGCCGCAGTCGCCCAGGCGCAGCTCGCCTATCAGCTGTTCCGCACGGCCTTCAGCGGTCCGCGATGGGAGGCGCTCGCAGCCCGCGGCGCACGCGTGCAGCGACCCCTGTGGGCCAGCACGAGCACGAAGAATCCCGCCTACCCCGACACGCTGTACGTCGATCGACTCATCGGACCCGACACGGTGAACACGCTCCCCGATGCCACCATCGATGCGTTCGTCGACCACGGCACCGTCGCACGCACGATCGATCTCGATGTCGACCGGGCCACTTCCGACTGGGCTGCGCTCGGCGGGGTCGGGGTGGATGTCGATGATGTCGCCGTGTTGCTCGAGACCCAGGGTGTCGCGTCGTTCCAGAAGAGTTTCGACGACCTGATCGCTGCGCTCTCGGTGAAGGCGTCGGCACTCGGACACACGTGAGCGACCCCGACGCGCTCATCGCCCAGTTGGTCGGCGACATTTCCGAGGGCTACGACCGTCGTCTGGCGGTGCAGCTGTTGCGCACTGCCGTCGACCTGATCGGACGCCGGCCATCGACGCTCGACCTGAAGATCGCCGCCACCTCGCTGCGCGAGATGTCGGATGCCTTCGCGATGTTCGCCGCGACCGGATCGACGCCGAAGGCGACCATCTTCGGCTCGGCACGTGTGCAGCCCCAGGACCCGCTGTACGACGTCGCTCGCACGGTCGCCCGCGGCCTCGCGGATGCCGGGTGGATGGTCATCACCGGTGCCGGCCCGGGAATCATGCAGGCGGGGATGGAGGGGGCCGGACGGGACCGCTCGATCGGGGTGTCGATCCGGCTGCCGTTCGAGCAGGGAGCCAACCCCGTGATCGCCGGTGATCCCAAGTACGTGAGCATGCGCTACTTCTTCACCCGCAAGTTGATGCTCGTGAAGGACAGCCGCGGCTTCGTCGCCCTGCCGGGCGGGTACGGCACGCTCGACGAGACCTTCGAGCTGCTCACCCTCACCCAGACCGGTAAGGGCATTCCGGTGCCGATCGTCCTGCTCGACGCTCCCGGTGACCCGTACTGGGAGACCGTCGACGCGTTCGTCCGCGAGCAGCTGATCGAGCGGGGTCTCGTCGCACGAACCGACCGTCAGCTGTACCTCATCACCGAGCGCCCCGAGGACGCGGTAGCTGAGATCGTCGGCTTTTACCGCAACTACGATTCGATGCGGTACGTCGGCGAGATCCTCGTCATCCGCACGCGCACGGCACCGACCGCCGCACAGCTGAGTGAGCTCGCCGAGCGTTTCGGACACCTGTGTGCCCGTGGCGGGTTCGCCGCAGTGCCGCCGTCGGCACCCGAGCAGCGCGACAACGACCGGCTCGACCTGCATCGCATCGCCTTCGAGTTCGGTCGGCACTCGTACGGAGACCTGCGCGAACTGATCGATGTCGTGAACGGGTTCGTCGACGCCTGATCAGCCGGGGCCGCGAAGCAGACCCACGGCCTTGTCGATGGCCCGACGGGCCTGCACGAGCCGCCGATCCTCGGGCGGACGCCCCCGCCCCTCTGCTGCCGCCTCGCGCAGTCGGGTGAACATCACCTCGTCGAGTTCCTCGCCGAGGCGTTCGAGATCGTCGGCAAGTTCTTCGGGTGTCACAGTGCACTCGCCACGAGATCGATCGGATGAAGCACCGTGAGGCCGGCCGCTGCGAGGTGGAGCGCACATCCCGGGTTGGCGCTGGCGACCACCGGCGCACCGGAGCGGGTCACGGCGTCGACGGTGCGGTCGCGGATCCGTCCGGCGAGATCGGGTTGGACGGCCGAGTAGGCGCCACCCGCGCCGCAGCACAGCCCGTCGATGTCGAGTTCGACGATGTCTGCAACGTGTGCCAGCACGGTTCGCACCGAGAGGTGAGCACGTTGCACATGTCGGAGGTGGCAGGGATCGTGCACCGCCACGGGGCCGAGCCGACGCGTCGGGCGCAGGTCGTCGATGCGCGAGGCAACGAACTCGTCGACGTCGACGACACGCGTCGCGAAGTGGCGACCCTCGTCATCACCGAGCAGGTGCCCGTAGTCGCGCAGTGCCGCCCCGCAGCCGGCGCTGTTCACCACGACCGGTGCCGTACCGGGCATCGACGCGATCACCTGCCGCGCGAGGGCACGGGCGTCGAGGCCGGCGTGTCCGTGCAGCGCACCGCAGCAGCCGCCGGAGGTGACCGTGACACCGACCCCGAGATGCGTCAGCACTTTCACCGTGTTGCGGTGCGTCGGTCGCATCCACGCGTCCATCACGCAGCCCCCGAACAGCCACACATCGGTGCCGGTCGAGCGCACCCGTCGCCCGCGGCGTACGGGGATCCGCGGCAGCCTCGACCCCAGTGGGATCACCCGCTGCGCCAGGGCGAGGGCCGTCGATCCGGCGAGCAGGAGTCGGTGGCGCGGGAGGAACCAGTAGGCCATGCGCTGCCACCGGGGTGTGATCCGCCCCGTGGCGGCGAGCGACGTGCGCACACTCTCCTGCAGGCGCCCATAGGGCACACCCGACGGGCAGGCCGGTTCGCATGCCCGACACTGCACACAGGTCTCCATGAACCGGACGAATGCCCCGCTCACCTCGGCACCCTCCCACTCGACCGCCCGCATCGCTGCGATCCGCCCACGCGGTGACAGTGCCTCCTCACCGCTGACGCGGAAGGTCGGGCAATGCGGGAGACACAGCCCACAGCCGACGCACGTCGCCAGATCCTTGGAGTCGAGATGGAGCGTCACGGCACATTCACCGTAGCGTCGTCGGCGTCATGCCCGAGGGCCACACGATCCACCGCATCGCCAAGGACCACACACCGCTGCTCGTCGGCCGAGTCGTGCGCGTCAGTTCGCCCCAGGGCCGCTTCGCGGAGGAGGCCCGACTCGTCGACGGTGAGGTGCTCGACCGCATCGAGCCCTACGGCAAGCACCTGTTCCTGCACTGGGCGAACGGGCTCGTCGGCCATGTGCACCTCGGCCTGTTCGGTCGCTACCGGGTGACCAAGGGTGCCGAGACCCCCGAGCCACGTGGCGAGGTGCGGATGCGCCTGCAGAGCGAGGCGGCGACGATCGACCTGTCGGGTCCGACCGACTGCAGTCTCGGGTCGCCCGCTCGTCGGGATGAGATCGTCGCCCGACTCGGCCCCGATCCGCTGCGACGCGACGGCCGTCCCGGACCGTTCGTCGAGCGGATGCTCGCGAGCGAGCGCTCGACCGGTGCGTTACTGCTCGATCAGCGGGTGATCGCCGGGGTGGGCAATGTGTACCGGGCCGAGGTGCTCTTCGCCCTCGGCATCCATCCCGAGCGTCCCGGCAGTGCGTGTACCGAGGACGAGCTCGCTGCGATGTGGGCGACCGTGGTGTCGATGCTGCGACAGGGGGTCCGCGACAACCGCATCGTCACGGTCGATCGGCGCGAGGTCGAGGTGCCACGTGGCCGCAGCCGACGCGGCACGACCACCTACGTGTACCACCGCGATCGCTGCCTGCGCTGCACCACGCCGATCACCACGGCAACCCTCGGCGGTCGCGACTGCTGGTACTGCCCGGTGTGCCAGCCGACGTGACGGATCACGCCGGGCGCCACTGCGGCGCATCGTGATCACCGCGCCAGAACACCAGCCTGCGGCAGGCTTCCTCACAAGCGCCTGGATCGTGTCGTGCGGCCTGCAGGCGCAGCAATGTCGCTGCGAGCAGCCGACCCGTGGCCAGACGTTCGGCGAGGTCGTCGCCGCGCATCGTCACGCCGTAGCCATCGGCGAAGCGTTCGTAGATCCCGGGCTCACCACCCCAGCGCGACGTCCACGTCATCAGCGGGGCGTGGTCCCACGCGACGGGCCCGAGCGCACAGAGGTCCCAGTCGAGCAGGTAGGTCCCCTGTGCGGTGGTGACGACGTTGCCGGGATGCACGTCACCGTGGCACACCACCTAGAGGCCGTCGGCTGCATCGAGCGCGCCCACCTCGAGGGCGGCTCGCCGCAGCGATGCGGCAGTCGTGTCGTCGATCGGTACCGGCGGATCGGCGAGGCACTCGTCGAGCAACCGGTCGAACTGCCAGTACGGCGTCTCGGCGGTGTGCCCGAGCGGACCATCCGTCGCGAGGATGGCCGGATCGACGTCGTGCACACGGCGCACCATTCGGCCGACCTCGACCCAGTCGGTCGGGCCGAACGGGTGGAGGCGTTCGATCGCCGTCACCCGCAGTCCCGCGGCAGGATCGTCCATCGGCTCGTACCCGTCGATCGGCAGCGGTGTGCGAACACCGGCAGCGACGAGGTTCCTCACCAGCGCCTCATGCCGGACGTCGCCCTGCCGTCCCACGCGGAGTACGACGTCGTCGCCGGCGACGAAGAGCGCATTCGAGCCCACCCTCACCGCAACGGGTGCCGGAAGGTGCCACTGGTCGGCGGCACGGGCTGCCAACACACCGGCGGCGGTTCGATCGAGCGCTCCGGGCGCGCGACGGTGTGTCTCGTCAGACATCGATCCCCGGGTTGAGACGACCGGTCGGGTCGAACGCCGCCTTCACCGACGCACCGAGCGCAACCAGCCGGGCGGGACGGTCCGGCGGTTCGCATGGTGCAGGCAGGTGGACGATGCCGACCCCGATCTCGGCGACGAACTCTCCCTCGAGCGCGCCCAGATCGGCGGGGGCGAGGGACCGCCGTCCACCGGTGGGGATCGATGGCGGTTCGCTGCACGCCGTGAAGGCGACGAGTTGCTCCTCGACATCGCGCGGGTGACCTTCGACGAGGACCCACATGGTCGCACCGTTCCACAGCACACTCGTCGGGCGGTAGAGCGGTGCGGTGCGGGCATCGACCTCGGCCAGCGTCGGCGCGGGCGCGCTCGCCCACTGGGCTGCCCGGGCGCGCGGCCGGGTGCGTAGGATCACCTCGCCGAGGAAGCCGAGCGTGCCGCGCGCACCGACGAGGAGCCGGCAGATGTCGAAGCCGCTCACGTTCTTCACGGTCGGGCCACCTGCCGAGATCACCTGCCCAGCGGCCGACACGAACCGTGCCCCGAGGAGCGTGTCGCGTATCGGTCCCCAGCCGAGTCGGCGGATGTCGGAGTGCCCGACCGAAAGAGCGCCGCCCACCGTGCCGCCCGGCGGCAGGGCGACGGTCTGGCCGTACTCGGCGAGGGCATCGACAAGCTCGTCGACGGGGGTTGCTGCGCCGCAGCGAACGGTCATCTCATCGGGATGCAGCTCGACGATCCCGGCGGGCGCCCCGACGGCGCGCACCCCGACAACCGGCCCGCCGCGGGTCGATGCTCCACAGATCGTGACCGGGCCATCGGTGCCGACGGCGGCGGCGAAGTCGTCGAGGTCGATCACACCCACGCCCCATCGGGCACATGCTGGAGATCACCGCATCCCGCCGGGGAGGGCAGCACCTTGGTCGGATTGGCCAACCCGCTCGGGTCGAAGGCTCGCCGGAGCGACTCTTGCGCGGCGAGATCATCCGGGCTGAACATCAGCGGCATCAGGTCGCGTTTCTCGAGTCCGATGCCGTGTTCACCGCTGAGGACCCCTCCGGCCGCCACCGACACACGCACGATCTCCTCCCCCGCCGCGTGAACACGCTCGAGCACACCGGGTTCGGCGCGATCGAACACGAGCAGGGGATGCAAGTTGCCGTCACCGGCATGGAACACGTTCACCACCTGCAACCCGTGGCGGTCGACGATCTCGTACACGGCACGCAGCACGTCGGGCAGTACCCGACGCGGGACGACCGTGTCGTGCAGGTAGTAGTTCGGCTTGATCCGGGCCACCGCACCGAACGCGGTCTTGCGACCCTTCCACAGCAGCGCGCGCTCGGCCTCGTCGGCAGCGACGCGCACCGAGCGCGCGCCGTGCGCGCGCGTGATCTCGG